>NZ_CAJHBH010000003.1:0-169962 GCF_904846585.1 Psychrobacter sp. H7-1 | reverse complement strand
TGAGCATACTGTATTGGTATAAGATGAGCAGGCGTAGTCGGGCTCTGGGATTGCGCTCAGTCTTTGAGTGTTTGCCAAAGTCATGGTCTTCTAGGTTATGTATTGGTATGGTCATCAGTAGATTATACTATATATTTTGGGTTTGGTATAAGTTAGATGCCACATAAAAAGAGACTAACCTAGGTTAGTCTCTTTTTTTAATGTTAGGTGACCGTAAGCGAGATTAAGATGGCTCGGGCTGACAAGTGGGACAAAAGGTACTGGCGCGGCCGGTTATCACTACCTTATCAATACCAGCACCACAAGTCGGGCAAGGTGATTTATATTTGCCATAGACCAACAGTGTTTGCTGAAAGTATCCGGTTGTACCACTGGCTACGGTAAAGTCTTTTAAAGTTGAGCCACCTTGAGTGATTGACCGTTTTAAAATCTCTTTGATGTATTTTACCAGTTCAGCTAACTGCACTTTACTCAGCTGATCGGCAGGGGTGATAGGATGGATGCCTGATAAAAACAAACTCTCTGTGGCATAAATATTACCGACCCCGACCACAACTTCTTGATCCATAATCACCGCTTTGATAGGCCGACTAATGGGCTTTAACAGCGGTTTGTTATGACAACTGCGGATGGCATTCTCAGCGACTCTATGAATCTTATCAAACAGGTAGTCGCCTGAAAATTGGTCATCTAAGGGCTCTATACCTAGATGATCAAACAGTTTTTCGGCATAATCATCGAACCATAAAATTGCCCCAAAGCGGCGAGGGTCATGATAGTGCAGCTGTATGGCTGGCTCTGTATCATCCGCTTTATATTGCATAATTAAATGATCGTGTTTGCGCTTGTCCGTGCCAACTGGGAATTGTTGCAGACTGCCTGACATACCTAGGTGGATGATTATCGACTTGGTATCAGGCATATTAGCAGTTTTGGCGCCACTTTGAGAGGGGAGGCGTTGAAATTGTAAAATTAAGTACTTAGCACGGCGCTCTACTTGCTGCAAAGTATAGCCCTGTAAGCGATGAATATCATCTGGTACCGGCCAGCGCAATTTGGGCTGATACACGTCAACCTGCGCCACTTGTTTCTTGAGCAAAGGCTTAAGGCTGGTTTTAGTGGTTTCGACTTCAGGTAATTCAGGCATAACTAGATTGCTCTTCTGGCGTGTAAAATTCCAGGCTGCTGCTCAAGCTTGGCCAGTAGCTTTGATAACTGAGATAAGCCGGTGACCTCTAAGCGAAATTTTAGATGTGCCACGTTGTCATCATCGCTATTGGTATCCACGCCGCGAATATTGACATTCTCTTTGTCAATCACTTGGGTCAAATCTCGCAGTAAGCCCCGTCTGTCGTAAGCTTCGATAATAATCTCAACCGGCTGATAGCTGGTCTGCTGAGAGACCCAGGACGCTGAAATCTGACGTTCAGGCTCACGTTCAATTAAGCGGGCATATTCTGCACAGCCGCGGTTATGAATAGAGACGCCACTACTTTGGGTGATAAAGCCGGCAATAGGCTCGCCATATACTGGCTGGCAGCAATTGGCAAAGCGCATTTCGATATTATCTAGCCCATCAATATTGATCTTATAGGCATCGAGCTTACCGGTGACTTTAGGATGTACGCTGGGCGCATAGTCTTGCTCTTCATTATCAATAACCAGATCAAGCTCACGGGAGATATGACCTGTTAACTGGTGTAGGCCAATTTCTCCGGTAACCAATCCTACCAAGATATCATCGGGGGAGTTGACGTTATTAAAATGTTTAACGTAATCTTTTAGGCTAATGCTATTGGGGTGTACTGACAGACGAGTCAGCTCTTTGGCCAGCATTTGCTTACCAATATCGATGTTTTTATCACGGTCTTGTTTGTTAAACCACTGGCGCAGTTTTGAGCGGGCACGACTGGTTTGGATATAGCCAAGTGAGGGCACTAACCAATCCCGATTGGGCTCACGGGAAGACTTGGTAATAATCTCCACCTGCTCACCGGTTTTGAGCTGATAGGTGAGTGGTACATAGCGCTGGTTAACCCGTGCTGCCTGAGCACGGTTACCCACTTGGGTATGCACATAGTAGGCAAAATCAAGCACGGTAGCGCCTTTAGGCAGCTCAGTAATGTCCCCATCTCGGCTAAACACATAAATATGCTCAAGCTCACCAAAGTCAACCAATTGCTCTTCTTCATCAAGCTCATGGTCAAACTCGTCAGTTAAGCCCTCATGTGGCCCTTTGTTAATCCCGTCTTGGATTAAGTTTTTATTGGTGGTATCACTGCCAGCCAATAACAGCTGGCGTAGTGAGTTGATTTTTTGACTCAAATAAGCATCTTGCTTGTTTTTGCCGCCCTCTTTGTAATTGACATGGGCGCACATACCCAGCTCAGCTTCAAAGTGCATCTGATGGGTACGTATTTGAATCTCTAGTGATTTATTTTCGGCAATCACGGCTGTGTGTAGCGAGCGATAACCATTGGCTTTAGGGTTGGTAATATAGTCGTCAAATTGCTCAGGAATATGACGCCACATGCCATGTACTAGGCCTAAAGTATGGTAACACTCAGCTTGCGTGTCGACCAAAACGCGCAATGCACGGATGTCATAAAGCTGATGAAACGACAAGCCTTTTAATTTCATTTTGCGATAGATGGAGTAAATGTGCTTAACGCGGCCTGAAACCTCACCTTTAATGCCAGATTCAGCCAAAGCCGCTTCTAGCTGAGCTTGGACTCGCTCAATGTATTCTTCACGCTCACTGCGTTTTTCGGACAGTAATTTGGCAATTTCTTTATAGCGCTCAGGTGCCAAATAACGGAAGGCTAAGTCCTCAAGCTCCCATTTAATCTGAGCAATACCTAAGCGATGTGCCAAAGGGGCATAGATGGTCATAACTTCCCGTGCCACACGCTGTCGACGCTCTTCACTGGCATAGGACAGCTCACGCATAGCAAAGGTACGCTCTGCAAGTTTAATGAGCACCACACGCACATCATTGGTCATTGAAATAAGCATGCTGTAAATATTTGACAGCTGCTCACGCTGATTATTAGCGAAGTGATCCTCTAAGCGTTTGTTGCTTTCTATGGTTTCTGACAACTGTCCCAAGGCCAGTGCATCTCTGACGAGTGTGGCGACTTCATTGCCGAATATCTCTTGAATACGCTCATGAGAAATCAGTTGGGTACGAGCCGCTCGATATAACATGGCTGCGGTGAGCGCATCTTCATCTTGGTAGAGGTAGGTTAAGATATCGGTCATGCCGATACCTGTCATATAGGCACTAGAGCGGTTGTCCTCTTCTCCTAGGCTAGACTTTGTGCCGATTAAATCACAGGCTTTGGCCAAATCAGGAAGTTCAGGAATATTAACCCGTAAAGACACCGCTTTTAGCCAAGCGGGCAGATCAATAATCGTATTATCAGCCAGCTTCTTATCTTTGCTTGGCTCATCAGTTGTGGGGGCTTCATTTTTGGCAGGGCTGTGCTGAGTTGACATACTACCGGGTATGCCTATCTCATTGGTAGCATTGTTATTATTGCTGTCATTATGACAATAGGTGAGGGTATCAAGCTGAAGTCGCTTGACTAAGGCGGCATCATTTAGAGGCAAATAATCTGCTTGTATTGAGCGATCCATAGCCGTCGTCAGCTTTGAGGTTGCTAACTGTTTTTTTAGATCTTCGTTGAGCATCTCAAAAGATAAGCGGCTGGGATTGTAATAGCCGTGCTGCTGCTGAGCAATCATTTGTGCAGCTAGGGAGGCACTATCTTCTGTTGTTGTCTGACCGTCAATAAGGGGCAACCCTTCACGAACTTTTACCAAGTAATCCTCCCTTAGCACACCACACCGGGGCTGACACAATGTCGCCCACTTCCAATGACCATGCGCTTACTGTTACCTAACTCTTATTTATTATTATCTTATTTACAGATAAAAATTCAAGCTTAGCTGTGTGAACTGTTGTGAACTAAAGGTAACATGAGCGCGGCCCATACTAAGGCAAAACCCAATTTGATAATAAAGGTTTTAATGCCTTAGCTTAGGCGCATTTGTCATATAAGATTAGGTTGAAAGTTCTAAACGCTAAACGGTTTGTAATTTTTCAAAACGTGCAATAGATTCTACATGACCTGTATGACAGAACATGTCCATTACGCCGGCATCTGTTAAACGGTAGCCTTGCTCAAGTAACGCCTTGGTATCCCGTGCTAAAGTGGCAGGATTACAAGACACATAAACAATGCGTGAGGCGTTAAAGCGGGGTAGATACTGCATAACTTCCCAAGCACCTGAGCGAGGCGGGTCAATCAAGATGGCATCAAAACCTTGCTGCGCCCAAGGCTGCTCGCTAAAGTCTTGAGTTAAGTCTTGATTATAAAACTCAGTGTTGCTAATACCGTTGCGTTTGGCATTATCAGCGGCACGTGCTGTCATAGCATCTGAGCCTTCTACCCCAATGGCCAGGCCTTGTGTGCCATCTTCACCGCCCACCAAACGGGCTAAAGGCAGACTAAAATTGCCTAGACCACTGAATAAATCAAGCACACGCTCACCAGGTTTTAAATCCAACAAGTCGCAAGCCAGCTTGGTCATCTTGCGATTAACCGATAAGTTAACTTGGGTAAAGTCAGTTGGAATAAACTCATAAGTTAAGTTAAATTCAGGTAATTGATAATACAAGCGGCCAAACTGCTCACTGACATCGTCTGTGTCATGTAGAGCAATACGCTCAATACTCTCCGGGCCTTTAGACTGCAAATATAGCTGCCAATTGCGTGCTTTAAAGAACGCCTTTAGCTGATCAATATCACCTTTAGATAGCGGCTCTAAATGACGTAAAATTAAGGCCACAGGTTGATTGCCATCTTTAAGCTCAGGGATGGCTTCACCCATCGCCAATTCAATCTGGGCAATGTGCGCCCGCGCCTCTAAACTGCTGATTAAGCTCTTGAGGTTCTCAAGCTCAAAGCCAATGCGCTTATCAAGAATGTGACACTCGTTTAGCTCGGCTAAGAAGTTGCTATTACGTTCGCGAAAGCCGACCAAGGCGGTATCTTTTTTGGCCACATAACGCACGCCCATACGCGCTTTGGTACGATAGCCTAGGCGATCAGCCACCACTGGCTGCAGCCAGTTATCGGGCTGGATATTGGCTTGGTGTTCAAGTAGCTCGGCCAATACCGTCTGTTTAAAGGCAATTTGGCCCTCAGGTTGCCAGTGCTGCAAGCTACAGCCGCCACAGGTCCCAAAGTGTGGACAAGGCGGGGTCTGACGCTCAGGATGAGGGTTGGCGATAAGCTCAACCGCATCGCCCTCTTCAAAGCTTTTGCGGCTGTTGGTCAAGCGTACCTTGACTGACTCATCGGGCAGGGCGAAGCTTACGAACACCTTTTTGCCATGTTTGTCTTCACTGTGGCCATCTTCTACGCCAAACTCATTGCCATAAATAGCCACACCACGTCCGTCATGGGATAAGCCGTCAATTTTGAAGGCAAGAGGTGGCGCATCTTTTAGGCGACGACGCACACGCGAGCTGGGCTTAGAGAGCTTCTTGCTCGGTGCTGCGGCCAATGACGCATGGTCAGCGCTACTGTTGGCTTTAGAAGAAATGTTGTTGGTATCGGTGGGCTGCATAAACCTGCCTATCTGTTAAATGTGCTGAAAAATAAGGGGGTGAACTGTGGGGGTGATTTTAACACATAAACGCATAACCCGAGGCCGCAGTGTTATCAATAATGACAACTGTGTTTACCTCGCATAGAACGAAAAAGCGCTTAACAATGATTAAAAAGCTAGCACTCAGGGCATAAAACGTCATTTAGCCATGCGCTGTCAGTGTAGAAATGAGCTTAGTTTTACGATAGATAATTAACAACTAAGAAAAGTTACCGTTGCCAGTGATCCAAAAACAGCTGATGCTGAACCTGATTGTTATCATCGAGCTTTTTGGTCAGATAATCCTGAGTCTGTGCCTGCCACATATCAAAGTCGCTAGAGGATAAGACACCAGTTAAGCGCAGCCAGCGCAGATAAATAAGCCAAGTATTTAGCACATCAGACTCACAGTACAGGCTTAGCTCACGCCACTGACTATCAGCGACCATTTGCGCCACTTGGCTGGCTTTTACGGCCATTTTTCCTGGTAGACCATATAGGCTAGCAACAATAGTCATGGATTCTCGGCGACTGCCACCATATTGACTAAAGCGGTCCATCAAGTCCAAATGCCGAGTGTGAAAGCGATTGACGTAATTATCATAACGCATATTAGTGATGCGATGACCTTCCTCGAACAGCAGCGGCACGCTTAAGTCATATTGCATGGCCCGATAAATGAGTACAGGAATATCAAAAGCTGAACCATTCCAGCTCACCAGTTGTGGCAAGCTATTTAGGTCTTTAAAAGCACGAAAGAAGGTAGATATAATCTCTTTTTCGCTTAAAGTATCTGCGGTCAATGAAAACAAAGAGAACTGGCCATCTTTGATATACAACACAGAGATACAGACAATTTTTTGAAGCGGCAGGCGCATAAAGTCATGTCCTGCTTCTTGGAGTCGTAGGCTAGTGAGCGCTGTTAAGGTATCGTCATCATTGAGTTTGGCCAGCTGCGGATACACCCGGCGTGCCCCTTCAATATCTGCCACAGTTTCAATATCAAACACCAAAACGGGGGTTTTAGAAAAGTCGGGCATGGCAGTTCACCTATTTTTTAAGAGAGCCGTTCAAGCTGTCTTTGATATACAAGGGCACATCGAGCAAAGATGATATGAAAGTGGCTAAAGCACAATAAGCTAAAGCAATATAAACCACAGCGATAAACCAAAGCTATTGGGCGGTAAATAACCCAGTAGATAAGTATCGATCACCACGGTCACAGACGATGAAGGCAATCACAGCGTCTGGCTGAGTGTCTTTAATCTCTTTGGCCACTTGTAGCGCTGCCCAAGCGGCTGCACCTGAAGAAACCCCAGCTAGAATGCCTTCGGTGCGTGCTAATTTGCGCATGTACTCTTCTGCAGTATGTTGGCTGATGTCTATGGTGCGATCAATCACTGTGGGGTCATAGATGGCTGGTCTGTATTCCTCAGGCCAGCGGCGAATACCGGCAATGGCAGAGTCTGCATCGGGCTGTAAACCAATAACTTGGATATCTGGGTTTTGCTCTTTGAGATATTTACCGGTGCCTGATATGGTTCCTGTGGTACCCATTGAGCTGATAAAGTGGGTGATACGTCCGCCAGTTTGACGCCACAGCTCAGGTCCTGTGGTTTGGTAGTGAGCAGCGCTGTTATCTGGGTTGGCGAATTGGTTTAAGACGATGCCTTTGCCCTCAGCCTGTAGCTGCAAAGCTTGGTCACGAGCGGCTTCAATACCTTCGTCCACTTCAATTAAAGTGGCGCCATAAGCGGCCATGGCATCTTTGCGCTCTTGGGTGGAGTTGGTGGGCATCAACAAAATCATTTTATAGCCACGCATGGCAGCTACCATCGCCAAAGCAATACCAGTATTGCCACTGGTGGCCTCAATTAACGTATCACCTGGCTTAATTTCTCCACGTTTTTCGGCCTGTAAAATCATATTAAAGGCAGGGCGGTCTTTTACTGAGCTGGCAGGGTTGTTGCCTTCAAGCTTGGCCAAAACTTGTACCGAAGTATCTATCCCTTCAAGCTTGGGTAGACGCTGTAGTGCAACTAAAGGCGTGTTGCCTAAGCAGTCTGATAAAGTGGTGACTTGTTGGATAAAGTTCACAGAATTTTGCGACGTATTTGACATAAAGGCCCTCAGTACAAATTGGCGGTAGGTATTGTATGATGATAAGTGCAAAAGATTATAACATTTTGCGCCCTCTCAGGTTATCTGCAATACGTTGAAAACCTGTTACACTTAATCTAGCGGCGCTCTTGGCGCTTATTCTTTCTTGGTTTATTGCCCTCAAAATAGCCTTATTCTTTATGCGAAAAAAAATAATCGATTTTAGCAGTGCTTATGCTCAGCTTATTTTGCTGGTGTTTTTGCCGATAGTTATTCTTGCTGCGGTGGGGGCGTATTTAGTCCAAAAAGAGTCCAGCAAAGCCATTAAATCTGAGCAGCACACACTGGCGACTGCCGCTTTAATTCGCTATGAACCCATGGTAAAACAACTGCTGCCGGTTATTCTTAGCAATCAAAGCCTAACTGAGCAGCAAGTAGCCCCTCAACATTCAAGCCGTCAAGCCAATGAGGGGCCATCTACTTGGCAAGTGGATACGGAAGCTGCTTCTGACAAAGTGCTGCCAAAGCCGGCGGCGCAAATACAAAGCACACAGGATAGGGCCGCGGATGCTGTCGTTAAGATGACTTTGCCCGATGAGCTGATTGATGCGAAAGCCGTGGCCGATGAGCCTGAGGTTGAGCAAAGCCTAAAATCACTAGATGATGTAAAAAAGCGGATTGGCTTTATTTTATCTTCTATGAATAACAATCAGCACGTGCAGCGTGTGGCAATCATTGACTCTAATGGCAAGGTATTGGCAGCGTCGGGCGATATCAGCACCACCTCTTGGGAGCAGATGAGTCAGCAATACAAGGCCGATCAGCAAGGCTTTATTTCAGGCATCCCGACTGAGATCGGCACAGCGTACGGCCGCTCACTGGGCAATTATGAAGGCATGCAGTATTGGCTATTTGTTGATATGGACAATGAGCCATTGACCATTGCTCGGCTTAAGGTGTGGCTAGGGCTGGGTATTACCGGATTATTCACTTTATTAATGCTGCTGCTAAGCTTAAATATCTATGCCAAGCGCTGGATTGCCCCTATTTATGATTTAAGACTGCATTTGCAGCAAATCACTCCTGAGAACATGTATCTGCCAGTCAATACCCAGTCAAGTGGCGAGCTCAACCAGTTGCAACAAGATCTGCTCAAGACATTGCGCCGCTTATATGGTGACTTTCAAGAGCTCAAGGATCACTCAGATCAGACTGAAGATGACTTACGAGATGCCTTTGATGAGATGGAAATGCAAAACATCTTTATTCGTGAAGCACGCGATCAGGCCATCTCCAGTAGCCAAGCCAAATCGGCGTTTTTGGCCAATATTAGCCATGAGCTGCGCACGCCGCTCAACAGTATTGATGGCTTTATTAACCTATTGGCTCGACATGGCGATCTAACGGCTGAGCAGGATTTGTATGTGCAGACCATTCGTAAATCCTCTGCACACCTATTGGCACTCGTGAATGATGTCTTAGATTTCTCAAAGATTGAGGCCGGCAAGCTGGTGCTAGATAAACATGAGTTTAGCTTATATTCTGCCATTTATGATGTGATGGATATGCTCTCGCCGCTGGCTGCTGAAAAAGGCCTGCGCATGGCAGTGCTCTACTACAATGATGTACCCAATACCATTATTGGGGATGCACTACGGGTCAAGCAGGTGCTAACCAACTTAGTGGGTAACGCTATTAAATTCACTGATGTGGGTGAAGTGGTGGTGCGAGTCGGCATCGATGAGATTGAAGATGCCAGCGTGATTGAAGCCAGTGGACAGTCAGAAGACGAGGCCAAGAGTCATCATGCCAAAGTGGCCACTGACAAAGACAACAGCGGCAGCATGATACATATTGCAATACAAGACACCGGACATGGATTATCTGAAAAAGCCAAAAGCCAGTTGTTCAAAAGCTTTAGCCAAGGAGACCCATCTATTACCCGTCAATATGGCGGCACGGGTCTAGGGCTGGTGATTTCCAAACAATTAGCCAAGCTTATGGGCGGTAAAATTGGTTTTTACGACAATGATAACAATGCCGCCCAGTCGCAATTGGTGCTACCTGAGCCAGGCTTATCGGCAGGATCGGTGAATAAGAACCCGATGAGAACCGGCGCAACCTTCTGGTTTAGTATTCCCTCTTATGTCGATATAGATGAGTTATCTGACCAAGAGTTTGGCGTCGGCTATGAGCAAGAATTGACCGATGAGCAGCTCCAGCTCCCCATGTTACGCCCGTTCGCACAAACTCAAGGTGATGATGACAAACCCTTTGATATGCTGGTATGGATTAACCATCCTTCTAGCATTCAAGTGTTTATGGCAGCAGTGCGGCCGCTCAATATCAATGTGACCATGGCACGCTCTTTGGCCGGTGCTCTTGAGAAGTTAAAAGAGGAGGGCAACCGCTGGGATTGGGTGGTGATTGATGGCGGCGAGAGTGAAACTCGTGAAGATCGGGCCGCATTATTAAAGCAAATCCGTCTGCATTATCAAGGTAAGCTGGCCATTTATGGCTATCAAGTGGCGCTAGATGCCACGTTGCTTGAGCGTTACAAGGCGATGGGGCTGTATCAGCCGCTAGATAAGCGCCAGTTATATAGCATGTTAGACACCCGCACTACCAATGTCTCAACCTTGGTGGCCCCTCCAACTTGGCAAGGAGTGACCATCTTGGCTGTCGACGATCATCTGCCCAATTTACTGGTACTAGATGCCTTGTTAAGCGAGCTGGGTATTAAGGTGATTACCGCCAACAGTGGTTATGATGCCGTAGAGATTATTGGCAAGCAGCTCATGTATGACACTTACGATAGTGAGCAGGCAGCCGCCTTAGAGGATAAGGCGCCGGACGCAACCCCAAAAGACGCTCAAAGCTCAAGCTTACCCGTTCAGCCTACCACCATTGATTTGGTATTTATGGATGTACAAATGCCGCGCATGTCAGGCGATGAGGCAGCAAAAAAGATTCGTCAGTTGGAGGCCGATGCGCAAAAAGAGCATAAAAATTACCACAAACGCTTGCCTATTATTGCGCTAACGGCGCATGGCTTGGCCGATGGTAAAGACAAGTTTATTGCCGCTGGTATTGATGATTATGTGGGCAAGCCCATTAGTCGCCCGCAGCTATTACAAATTCTGCAGCGCTGGCTGGGGCGGGGTGCTGAGGCCGCAAATCCGGCCTTAAAGCCTGAGCCTAACTTGGCACAAAAACAAAAGCAAGATGAGCATGAGCAGGTGCAAGATGAGTTACTTATTGTGGACTGGAAGGATGCGCTCATGCGCTCGGCCAATAAGCCGGACTTGGCCAAGCAGCTGCTACATATGATGCAAGATTCTGTCGCCGATGAGCTACAAGCCTTGCAGCAAGCGTGGGAAGATAGAGACCGTGAGCAATTGGCACAGATTGCCCATCGTATCTTAGGCGCCAGTCGTTACTCTGGGGTACCGCAAATCCGTCAAGCTAGCCAAGATTTAGAAGACAAATGCCTGCTTAATGTGCAGCATACCATACCGTCGCAATTTGCAATGCTTGAGGAGTACTATACAGTCCTTATTTCTAGCCTAAAAATGTTGCAAGCTTTGGATTTAGATGCTTATATTACTCAGCAGATGCAAGAAAGTGATGAGAAAGCATTAAGTGAAAATGATATGACTTGGAAAATGATCTAACCCTATAAAGTTAACGGAACTGACCTTAACTAATCCTAAGCAGAGAGCTAATATGTCATCTTTATTCAGTCAAAAATTAAATGAAAAATACACCACATTGGCGTTAAGTGAGGCCGATGAGGTGTTGACCGTCTCGCTCAATCGCCCGGACAAAAAAAACGCCATGAGCCTGCGTATGATGCGTGAGCTTATCGATGTGGCTGAGCGCCTAAAAAAAGACCGTAGCATCCGTTCAGTGATTATCAATGGGGCAGGCGATAGCTTTTGTGCTGGTATTGATCTTAGTGACTTAAACAATCCCAAAAATGCCATGATGGGCTTGTATGAGCTGCTAAAGCCGACCCAAAGTATCTTTCAAAGAGTATGTTTAATATGGCGTGAAGTGCCAGTGCCGGTGATTGTGGTTACCCAAGGTTATTGTATTGGGGCAGGCATGCAACTGGCTTTAGCCTGTGATTTTCGTATCTCCACCCCCGATTGTCAGTTTGCGATTATGGAGGCCAAATGGGGCTTAGTGCCCGACATGGGATTGACTCAGTCAGCCCTTCATGTGTTGCCAGTAGATGTCCTAAAAGAGCTGACCATGACCGCGCGCTTAATTGATGCCAAGCAAGCTGAGCAGCTGCACTTAGTCACTCACATTGACGATACTCCTTATGAGCGTGCGCAAGCTTTGGCCACAGAGATTGCCACCCGTTCACCTGATGCCGTATTGGCCAGTAAACGGGTCATTAATCAGATGACCAAACAAAGCTTTTGTGCTTTGTATCAAGAAAAAATGTGGCAACTTAAGCTGATGGGTGGGGGCAAAAACCGTAAATTAGCGATAAAAAAAGCCAAAGACAATAGTGTACAGTTTTTAAAGCGTCAATTTAGTTAGGGGTGACATAGCCGGTAGTGAGCACTGCGTTATTTTTAAACTAAAAGCCCAGTCATGAGCCCAGTAAGCGATAAAACCTACTGGGCTTTTTGGTTTTTAAAGGTTAATTTTACAGCGGGGGTGAACATCACTTTGTAGTTCGGTAAGCATGCGTAAATTTCGTTGACTATATAAAGGATAAGAGTAGGCTACCTGTGTTAAATTGGGTATCATCATAAGGTTGCTTTTTGATATTGGTGATATCAAGTGTATTAATAACATCACAATAAAATAAATAGGTAATACCTATATTCAACCTTTAGGTCTGTGTGAGATTTATGTCAAATACTCAAACTTCTACGCCAAAACTGCCTGTAGCATGGATTATGATGCTGGGGCTTATCGTGGCCATCGGCCCATTATCTATCGACATGTACCTACCTGCGCTGCCGACAATGGCTGAGGATTTTGGGGTCAGTACCGCTCAGATTTCAAACTCAGTACCGGCATATTTTGCCGGCTTGGTCTTCGGCCAGCTGATATATGGGCCGTTAAGTGACCGCGTTGGCCGAGTCAAGCCGCTGTATTTTGGTATGACCTTGTATGTCATTGCTTCGCTGATTTGTGCCACCACCGACAGTCAATATGTGCTGTTTGCAGCGCGCACCTTGCAAGCTTTAGGGGCGTGTGTTGGGGCGGTGGTTACCCGAGCCGCCATTCGTGATACCTTGCCGCCCAAACAAATGGCCAAAGCCTTCTCTATTATGGTATTGGTGATGGGACTGGCGCCAATTTTAGCGCCTTCACTGGGTGCCGCATTTTTACGCTTTTTTGATTGGCATGTGATTTTTTGGTTCTTGGCAGGTTTTGGGGTACTAAACTTGCTGCTGACCAAGTTCTTTTTTAAAGAAACCTTGACTGAAGAAAACCGAAATTACAAACCTTTGAATACCATTTTAAGTCAATATCTAGACTTACTAAAAGATCCCTCTTTTGGGTTTCCGGCTATTGGTGCCGGTCTATTAATGGGCTCAATGTTTGTTTATATCAGTGCAGCGCCCGAGCTGTTAATGGATGGCTATGGGCTAACGGAGAGCCAGTTTAGTTTAATATTTGGTATGAATGCCGCAGGCTTTGTGGCACTCACTCAGGTGAACCAGTTTTTAACCAATAGGTTTCGTCTGATTAGCTTACTGCGTTTTGGGGCAGTTATGCAGGCAGTTGCTGCGATAGGACTGTTGTTGTTAGGTGTGATTTATGGTGCAGAGGCTTGGTTGCCATTGGTACTTATCTGTATTTTCTTCTGTATTGCCGGTTTGGGGTTAACTCAGCCGAATGCCTCAGCAATTGCCTTGGCGTTTCAAAAACACCGCGCCGGTATGGCCAGTGCCTTACAAGGCTCATTAATGTTTTGTGTGGGTATTTTTGGCGGCTTATTGCTCAACTTATTTCCGGTAAACCCTGTGTTTAAGCTTGGGGCCACCATGTCAATTTTAATGTGTTTGGGCACCTTTTTGATTTATCGCATGGATAAGAATTTAAACCTAGAGTAGAGGTAAGACACGGGGTCACGCCAGCAACATGCAGCCATAAGCAGCTGCTTTGACGCAGAAAATACGTTTTGTAGATAGCGCCTAAATTGGCGGTACTATGGGCCGCAAAGACTACCCACCATCACCGTTTGGCTTGGTGGGAGTTGCCCAGAGTACGCATCAACAGTGCGTTGACGTATCACCAGCCTGGACGCCAAAAAGGACTGCGCCAGCTATAAGGTGAAGCGTAGCCATAACGCCCGTAGCCCCAAGGATAAGGCGCACTCAAGTACTCCATATCTCGTTGACGCAGATAATAGTAGCGACCCTGATTATAAGCCTCTTCTAGTTTTTCTATGTTCTCAAGCGGACAAACCGGCTGCCAAGCATAACCCTCACGGCCAAGCTTATAAGCATTAAGCTCGGTACAAAACTGCTTTAAGCCTTGCTGACGACCTTGCTCCCACAACTCGCGGTTTGGTGCACTATTGGCCACCGGACTACAGTTTTCAATATGCCTACCGAAATAGGCGCCCGAGCGACCAGCCAGCCCGTCGGCATAGCCAATATCTTGCCAGTTGCCTGCCTGACACTGCTGCGGCGATAGCGCTTGGGTAGTTGCGCAACCAGACAGCACAATCATAGCCGTACCGAATACGGTGGTCAGTAACGTGGTTTGCAAAAAAGTCATCTTATTGCTCCTTAAAAAAAGCCATTACTTATAGTGCCACGTTATTCACTTATCGGCTATTGTGCTTCTGTTATTATAAAGATGATGATAAGCCAAGCTGTCAACACAGTTCATGTATTGCATTGTATTGCGGCTGATGCCATAAAAGCGTTGTTGATATTTACTTGAGCTTTGAGCGAATACCGGTAGAATTGTGTAAGTGGCAAAAAATCTTAACACGCTATCAAGTTATACTCTAAAGTTGTGCTAGCAAGATAAGCGATAGAAACAAGGTATTATCAACGACTTAAGCGGCTATTAGGTCATGACATAATAAGGCGACAGGGCACGGGCGCGAAATTAAGAGATAACAAGTCGACACCCTTATAAAAAACAGATATAAATAGGGATAGGACAGTAAAACAGTATGACTTTAACAAAAGCGCTGAGAACAGCAGATTAAAACGACATATAAAAAATAAAATGAGCAACGATTATGAAAACTGTATTAATAGCAAATCAAAAAGGTGGCTGTGGTAAAACCTCTGTCGCCATTACGCTAGCTGCGGCATTGGCTAATCAAGGTCAGACCGTCGCCTTAGCTGATGCCGACCCCCAAAGATCAAGCCTACGTTGGCTAAAGCAGCGACCCGATACCGCCGCAAAAATTTATGCAGTAGATTGGTGCGATGAAGAAGATATTGGTGACTTGCCCAAAAAAGTGGCCAAAACCTTAGGTAAAAAAGACTGGCTGATTATCGATGCGCCAGGCTCTTTAAGTGGCGATCGCGCAGAGTCGCTAATCAGTGAAGCCCGTGCTATTTTGATTCCAGTGTTACCGTCTATCTTCGATGCTGACAGTACCAAGCAGTTTTTAAAATCCATTCAAGATATCAAGCGTATCCGTAAAGGTAAGGTCGATATTCATCTGCTAGCCAACCGAGTGCGGTCACAAAGTAGCACCAATTTAACGTTGCAGAGATTTTTTGAAAATATAGGCCAGCCGCCCTTAGCCTGGATTAGTGAAAGAAGCTTATATCCACAGTTGGCTGAGCAAGGATTGGCCATTTTTGATCATACTCAAAAACGCTACCGAGACATTCAAGCACAGTGGCAGCCGGTGATGGATGCGCTGATGCCCAAAGTGGCTACTAAGTACGAAGAGGTATTGGCAGGCAGTGAGATTCCCGCTAGTCTGGAAAAACTGCCACAAGCAAAAAGCAACACAGGTATGCACAAGGCCGGAAAGTCGTCAAAAAAAACCAAGGATAACTCAACGTGGTATGAATAAAAGCAAAAACCTAATAAACTAGCGCGCTATTTGTTACTTCTTACAACTTACGGAAAAAATATGGGAACTTGGGTAGCGATTGCTATTGGATTATTTGTATTAGGCAGCATTATGGCCTTAAAACCTAGTGGCGTCGATGTGCGCTTGGATAAGCTGCGGATGACGGCGCGCCGCTTGGAACTAAACCCCAAACTCGTTGCCTGCCCTGATTGGATTCGGGGCCGCAATAATGAGTATGGCAAGGGGATGATGGGGCAGTATGCCTTAATTCTAGATGACATGAAATTCCCTGAAACCCGTTATCAAGTCATAGACGGTGAGCTGCGTCCGGACAGTACCAGTGGTACACAAATAGAGGTTAATGATGGCGCGCAGGGTAACGCTGGTACGCAGGATGTGACTTATCGCTTAGACCATGAACCGCTCAATTTGCCAGCCAGCATCACCCCGCTTGTAAAAGCCGTTTATACCAAGGCCAATAGCTTGGTGGTATTTTGGGAGGACAGCGGTTATGTGAAGCCCAATACCAATCCCAATTATGATCCGCAGCACATTGAGCCAGATTTATTAGCGCTCAAAGCCGCCATGTATCAATGGGCGCAAAAGCTGGCTAATAAAGGCTGATATAAGCTCATAAATCCAGTCAATTGACACTTTAGTTACTGCTTGCTCTTGAAAAACCTTGTTGACAGCGCAACTGTTAGCAGTGTAACGTCAATGCAGATTTAGGCCAAAGCCAGACATTTAAAGCAGATCTTTGGCTGAGCTCACCAGACTATAAAAAATATAATTTATAAGAAAGTTTAATTAGGACTTTGATATCAATGGCTAAAACCACAGCTAAAAAAACAACCTCGACCCCCGCGGCCAGTGCAAAAGGCAAATCACTGGTCATTGTGGAGTCTCCTGCCAAAGCAAAAACCATCAACAAATATTTGGGTGATGACTTTATTGTACGCTCAAGTATTGGTCATGTGCGTGACTTGCCCACCAGCAGTGGCGTTAAGAAAAAAGCGACCAAGACGGATGAAAAGCTAAGCAAAGAAGACAAAGCGCAGCAGGCTTTGGTACGTAGAATGGGTATTGACCCTGAGCACGGCTGGAAAGCTGTGTATGAAGTGCTGCCTAATAAAACCAAAGTGATTAAAGAGCTTAAAGCCTTGGCCAAAGATGCCGATAAGATTTATCTGGCAACGGATTTGGATAGAGAAGGGGAAGCGATTGCTTGGCATTTGCGTGAGGTTATCGGCGGAGATGACAGCAAGTATCAGCGTGTGGTGTTTAACGAGATTACCAAATCGGCCATTCAAAATGCATTTAAAGAGCCCGGTAAGCTTGATATTGACCGGGTGAATGCGCAGCAAGCACGCCGCTTCTTAGACAGAGTGGTTGGGTTTATGGTCTCGCCGCTACTGTGGCAAAAAATTGCCCGTGGCTTATCGGCTGGGCGAGTACAGTCAGTAGCCACTCGGCTTGTGGTCGAGCGTGAACGTGAAATCCGTGCCTTTATTCCAGAAGAGTATTGGCAAATTCACGCCGATACCACCATGAAAGGTAGCGATAATGCCAATGTGGCTGCAGATACTCCCATTCGCTTAGAGGCCGTCAAACAGGCAGGCAAAGTACTCAAGCTTGGCAACAAAGCGCAGACTGATGCCGTACTGGCCGTATTAAAACCGGCCACCTTCGTGGTCAAAGAGCGTGAAGAGAAGCCCACTCAATCTAAGCCGAGTGCGCCTTTTATTACCTCTACTTTACAGCAAGCGGCCAGCACACGTTTGGGCTTTCCTGTCAAAAAGACCATGATGCTAGCTCAGCGCTTGTACGAAGCTGGTCACATTACTTATATGCGTACCGATTCAACCTTCTTATCCAATGATGCCTTGGCTAGTGTGCGCGGCTTTATTGAAGAGAATTACGGCTCTAAATACTTGCCAGAAAAGCCTAATTTTTATGGCAGCAAACAAAACGCACAAGAGGCTCACGAAGCCATTCGTCCGACCAATGCCAATTTAAAATCCACCCAGCTCAAAGGGGTGGATCGTGATGCGATTCGCTTATATGAGCTGATTTGGCGTCAGTTTGTGGCCTGTCAGATGCTACCGGCAAAATATAAGTCGGTTAATCTATTGGTAGAGGCGGGCGATGTTGAGCTAAAAGCCCGCGGTCGCACCATGACCTTTGACGGCTTTACCAAGGTTATGCCACCTACCAAAACCGATGACACCTTATTGCCTGATGTCAAACAAGGCGATGAGCTTAATTTAATAAAACTAGATCCCAGTCAGCACTTCACTAAGCCGCCAGCGCGTTATACGGAAGCAAGCTTAGTTAAAGAGCTTGAGAAAAAAGGCATCGGCCGTCCATCAACTTATGCCTCTATCATCTCAACCATTCAAGACAGAGGGTATGTTCGCTTAGAAAACAAGCGTCTGTATGCTGAGAAGATGGGTGATATTGTCACCGACCGTCTAACCGAAAGCTTCCCTGAGCTGATGGATTATACCTTTACTGCGGGGCTTGAAGATGAGCTTGATCATGTGGCACAAGGCGATCAAGATTGGAAAGCGGTATTAGATGACTTTTATGGGGACTTTAAGACTAAGCTTGAGCATGCCAAAGATAAAGACGGTATGCGCCCGAATGATCCCACCGATGTACCCGACGTGCATTGCGATTTATGTGGCCGACCAATGCAGCTGCGTAATGGCTCAACCGGTGTATTCTTAGGCTGTACTGGCTACAACTTGCCACCCAAAGAGCGCTGTAAGGGTACCAAAAACTTAATGCCGGTAGAAGCCTTCGCCAACTTAGATGACAGCGAAATCGATGAAAGCGCTGAAGTCAAAGAGTTGATGGAGAAAAAACGTTGTCCTAAGTGTAGCACAGCGATGGATGGCTATATTGTGGATGGTGGCCTCAAGCTGCATATCTGTGGTAACAACCCAGACTGTGATGGCTATTTATTAGAAGAAGGTATGTTCGAGGTGCCAGGCTCTGATGCGCCGACCATTGACTGTAATAAATGTGATGGTCAGATGGAGCTTAAGACCGGCCGCTTTGGTCCTTATTTTGCTTGTAATAAGTGTGATAATACCCGCAAAGTGCTCAAAAATGGTGAGCCTGCACCGCCGCGCATGGATCCTATTGATATGCCAGAGCTTAAGTCGACCAAGCATGAGGATCACTTTATCTTACGAGAGGGGGCTGCCGGTCTATTCTTAGCGGCCTCTAAGTTCCCTAAAGTGCGCGAGACGCGTCCCCCTAAGCTGTCTGAGCTGCGCACCATTAAGGACAAGATGGATGATAAGTTCCAGTATTTGTTTGATGGTCCAGATCAAGATCCGGAGGGCAACCCTACCATTTTGCGCTGGTCACGTAAGCAAAAAGAGCAGTACATTGGCTCTGAGAGCTTAAAAACAGGTAAGGCCACGCGTTGGGGCGTTTACTGGCGTAAAGGCGAGTGGGTAGAGGAGTAGCCTTTAGCCACAGCCATAAAAAATCCCAGTCAATTGACTGGGATTTTTTATGTTAAATGATAGCGCTGTTAGATAACAACAAGGGGTAGCACCGCTTATTTAAGCTCGTCTTCTTGCTGCTCAAGTCGGGCTTGCAGCTTTTGTTGTTTGCGTGCTTCAATCACGTCATTAACGTCTGCACCAATATGGACTTCGCCGCGCTGCTTGGCCAATTGGATCTGACGTTGACGCTCACGAAAGCGGGCACGCTGTTCTTCAGTCGCTTTATCGATGCAGTGCGGGCAAGACTCCCCTTTGACATAGGCAGGATGCTGCTTATCTGCTTCGGTGATGGGCATGCGGCAGGCATAGCACTGATCGTATTCGCTTTTTTGTAGGCTGTGATTAACTGCCACGCGATTATCAAATACGAAGCAATCGCCTTCCCACATCGACTCCTCAGCCGGTACTTCTTCTAAATACTTTAAGATACCACCTTCTAAATGGTATACCTCATCAAAGCCTTGCTCACGCAAATAAGCAGTAGACTTTTCGCAGCGAATACCACCGGTACAAAACATCGCTACTTTTTTATGTTTGTTTGGGTCAAGCTCATTTTTTACGTATTCTGGGAACTCACGGAAGGTTTCAGTTTTTGGATTTACTGCATTTTTGAACGTACCGATTTGGACTTCATAATCATTACGAGTGTCGATTAATAATACATCTGGGTCGCTGATTAAGTCATTCCATTCGCTAGGTTTTACGTAGCGCCCAACCGATTGTAGCGGGTCAATGCCTTCTACACCCATGGTAACGATTTCTTTTTTGAGTTTTACTTTGGTGCGAAAAAATGGCTGTGTATCAGTGAATGACTCTTTATACTCTAAAGCGCCGATGGCAGGAATGTCTTGAATATAAGCAAGCACGGCATCAATACCAGCGCGGTCGCCAGAGATAGTGCCGTTAATGCCTTCAGAGGCCAATAATAAGGTGCCACGCACGCCTTTATCTAGCATGAGTTGGCGCAGAGGCTCACGGTAGTTTTCATAGTCATTAAAGCGGGTAAATTTATATAAAGCAGTGACAACGATGTTGTTGGTTTCTGTCAATGTGGCTGATGTGGTCATAATTTTCTCCTGCCGTCTAAGTCGTAAACCTAGTGCGTGATTAAGTCAATGCGCTGTGCAATGACGTGATAAGCTTAATTTATATACCATTAAGCAGTGTCATGGCCACATGCTTTAAAACATGTGACCTGATAAAAAAGGGTGAGCCATACCCAGTACTCTATAATTGAGGACAGTTTATAACAATAAAAGCGCTATTTTCATAGCGCTCTTGATGCTGACTCACTGATTTTTTTAGTCAGTGGTTTTAGGTCAATATTGGTAACACTTGTGGCCGTTTAAGTGGCTAAGTTACAGAATTAGTCATTTGCCGGTGCGGCTTTGTTCTCTGTAGGCTTAGGTTCAGCTTTGGGCTTCTCAGCGGGTTTGGGAGCAGGTTTTGGCGCTGCTCTGGTACCGCTGGTATCGGCATTGGTACTGCTATTACTGTTGCTGTTATTGTTGCTATTGACCGGCTTAGAGGGTTCAACCGGTTTAGGCGGCTGCCTTTCAATCAAAGAGGCTCTTGGTGGTCTGACAACACCGTCTGTGACCTTTTGATTGGTGATGCGAGCATCGCTGCCGCTGCCAGTAGCACCGGCCGTGGTGTTGTCATTATCATCGGATAAATTAATCACCTCTTGTTTTGCGGTTTCTGATTTGGCTTTATTATTGACACTAACCCACTGATAAGGCACAGATTTTAACGCAGTGCGCATATAATCTACCCAAATAGGTAGGGCAGCCACACCACCATATTCGCCTCGACCTAGCGTTGAGGGTTGATCGAAGCCCACCCATACAATAGAGACTTGAGTGGGGTGGAAGCCGGCAAACCAAGCATCCTTCATCTCATTGGTCGTCCCTGTTTTACCACCGACATCTGTACGGCCTAAGGCTTTGGCTCGAGTGCCCGTTCCTCTTTGAATAACGTCACGCAGCATGCCCGCCATCTCATAAGCCACATTTGGCTTTAAGATACGTGGGGCTTGGTCAGCCACTTGATAGGTAATCGGCACAGGCTTCAAGCGATCAGATTGTGGGCCAGCATCGTAGCGGATGGCCTCAATGGCTGCTTGTAATGACGCTTTGCTATTTTTGGGTTTGGCCTTGGCGTTATCTGCCTCATCCTCTGCGCCGTCATCTGCTGAGTCTACAGTTTCGGACTGAGTACTATCCGCGACTTGTAATAGCTTAGGATCTTCTGCTAGCGCTTTTAACGCCAATTGGTGTAATTTGGCATCGGCTTCGGCCTGCTTCTCATAGTCTTGTTTTAGCTTAGCATTGAGTTTTTGTAGATCATTGTTAAAGCATAATGCGCAAGCACGTTGTGGGTTGGCCAAGTACAACAGCTTATTGTCATAATCATAAATTTGATAAATAAGGTACGGCTGAATGCGGTGACCGCCGTTGGCAAAGGCGGAATACGCAGTGGCCATCTGTAGAGGCGTTGCTTGCCCTGCCCCTAAAGCAAGCGATAAGGTGGTGGGTAGCTTGTCTTTATCCAAACCAAATTGATCTAATAATTGACGTGCATCTGAGGTGCCAACGGCTTGTAATAGGCGAATAGACACTAGGTTACGTGACAAAATAAGGCCACGGCGAATGGTCATATCCCCATAAAAGCGGTTATCGGAGTTTTTGGGCTGCCAATCACCAATACGCAGTGGACCATCTGAAATCATACTGTCGGGACGATAGCCTTTTTCTAAGGCCGCCGCATAGTTTAAAGGCTTGATGGTTGAGCCGGGCTGACGCCAACCTTGAGTGGCTCGGTTAAATTTACTATAACGGAAATCAAAGCCACCAACCAAGGCTTCAACCGCACCAGTCTCAGGGTCGAGCGCAACCAAGCTACCTTGAACTTTGGGTATTTGAGTTAAGCGCCAAGCGGTTTTATTTTCGTTGGCAATTAAACGCACGATATCGTCTTTTTTGACAAGATCTGAGGCACTGTTAGGATAGCGTCTGATGCGGTTGGCATCTAAGTATTCTTTGGCCCAGCTCATGCCTGACCAAGGTACGGTGACCACTTCGCCATCTGCTAACTCAGCCTTAAAGCTGCGGCCGCTGACCTCTACTACCTTGGCCGGTACCATATTAGAATACGTGGTGAATTTGGATAAAGGCTCACCATGTGCTTCCACACCGCGCCAGCCGTGACGACGATCATAGCCAATCAGACCTTTTTTAATGGCGGTATCTGCCGCTTTTTGGTCTTCACTATCGACAGTAAGCTTAACACGCCAGCCGGCATTGACCACATCCTCGCCATAACGATCTACCAAGGTGCGGCGGGTCATCTCTGCCAAATAGGGCATGTTCACATCCAGCTGCTCTTTGTACAAATGCACGCCGATGGGTTCTTTGACGGCTGTGTCATGCTGAGCTTGGGTGATATAACCAAGCTCTAACATGCGTCCCAAAATCCAGTTACGTCGCTCAAGTGCTTCTTCAGGATTTGACACAGGGTTGTTTTGTGACGGTGCTTTAGGTAGACCGGCTAAGGTTGCCATCTCAGCGATGGTTAGCTTATCGAGCGATTTACTGTAATATTTTTTGGCTGCCGCACGAATACCGTAGGCGCCTTCACCCATATAAATCTTATTAACGTATAAGGTTAAAATCTCTTCTTTGCTCAGCTGATCTTCGATACTACGCGCCAGATACAACTCAGTTAGCTTACGGCTAAAAGTACGCTCGGGGCTTAAAAAGTAGTTCTTAGCTACCTGCATGGTAATGGTAGAGCCACCTGTCTGACCGCCGTCTTCTGTAATAATTTCAGTAATGGCACGGCCCAAACCCTTAATACTAATCCCGCTGTGCTCATAGAATGAAGAGTCTTCTGCTGCCAAAAAGGCATTAATAAAATTCTTTGGAATGTCATCATAGGTCACCGGTAATGACATACGATTGCCGTATTGGCCGATTAACTTGTCATCTTTACTATAAATCTGCAAAGGCATCTCAAGATTGGTGCTTTTCATCTCAGAGATGCTGGGCAAGTTAGGCGTGATGTACATGGCCATCCCATAAAATCCAATAGGGAATGCCAGAACCAAAATGAGGGCCAGCGCTACGATGGCCAACAAAATGGACACAATATAATGGATAAGACGAGAGTTAGCAGACGATTGAGGCATAGTGACTCTATTAATTAAAAACTGAAATATTAGACATAGAAGACCCCGCAAAATTAAGCTTACCTATTGATATCACTGATTATTTATCGGTTTATCAAATGGGCAGTAGGCGCAAATTGCAAGCTTATGACTACGCTTATGGCTACAATTATAAAGCAAATTATAAAGTAAATGAGCGATATCTTATAGACCTAACATTAAAACACAGAGTCCGGCTCGCTTCTACCAGCGGCTGTAGACGTATTTTGGCTATAAATACCACGCCCTTTAAATGGCAGTGCTGAGATTAAGGGGTCAAAGCTGAGGCGTATTTTTGCCCAATAGTGTAGCCTAAATTGAAAGTAGCCATTGTCGGCACGTTGTTAACATACAGCGCAATAAGC
This sequence comes from Psychrobacter sp. H7-1, assembly GCF_904846585.1. Lineage (NCBI taxonomy): Bacteria > Pseudomonadati > Pseudomonadota > Gammaproteobacteria > Moraxellales > Moraxellaceae > Psychrobacter > Psychrobacter sp. H7-1. Next base: position 146,085 of record NZ_CAJHBH010000003.1, on the reverse strand, counting down.
ATAGGAGAGGGTGTGCCTTTTTGATAGCTGGTTTTGTGCCCTAATTTTGATAAAAATCTAAAATATTTAGTTAATTTAAATTAAAAATAAATTGACAAAGTACTTTTAAATAATTAGGGTGAATAACCCAAGAAGGCTATGCGCGATAAGGAGAGGCAGTTTGCGATTAGGGTTTTTTATGGCAAAGCCTCAGGCTTGGCTGGGTGTGGCAATCAGCAATACGGCGGTAACTTTGGTCGAAATTTGCCATCATAAAGGTCACACTCAGCTGTTAGGCTATGCCATTAAGACGTTACCACCAGGTGAGGTCATAGACAATCAAATCGTAGACTGTGAACAGATAGGTGACCATATTGCGCATCTGGTGCAGCGCATAGGCAGTCAATCCAAACAAGCTGCCATAGCTTTGCCTACTAGCTTGGCACTGACCAAAATAATTGAAATGCCTGCGGAGCTGACAGAAGATGAGATAGAAGCGCAAATTCATATCGATGCCGATCAGCACATTCCCTATCCTTTATCACAAGTCTGCCTAGATTTTCAGATTCAAGGTCCGGCTGATACTGATGACAGTATGCAGCAGGTACTTTTGGTTCCTGCGCGCTTAGAGCACGTTGAGCAGCAAGCGGATAGCCTTACCTTTGCACAGTTACAGCCCAAGGTCGTTGATTTGGAGTCACACGCCCAGATATGCGCTTTTCAATTGGCTTGGGATAATTTATCTGTTCATAAGCCAAACAACTTCACGCCAAACAACTTGGCACATAACAACTTGGCACATAACAACTTGGCGCCTAATCACTCATTTGCGCCAGCTAATACGCCACAGACCGTGGCGCTTATTGATATTGGCGAGAGCCGCACCACTTTTTATAGTCACCAATCAGGACAATTGGTCTATCAGTCCCAGCAGCTGTTTGGCGGCGCTCAATTGACTCAGGCCATTGCCAGTCAGCAGGGTATAGACTTGTCGCAGGCTGTGATAATAAAGCACGATTTAGCGGCATACATCACTTGCCAGCAGCAGGGCAGTGGTCGGCACAAGCGGTCTCACAAGAATGCAGATTTGACCAAGGTTTATACGCAGTTTGTCGCTGATTTAGCGGAGCATATCACCCAAGCTTTTGACGCTTATGCTGCTTTAGCACCGGCAGTCGTCACTGAGCATATTATGCTGTGCGGCGGTAGTGCACTTTTGCCTGATATCGAGGCGATGCTAAAAGACCAGCTAAGCTGTGAGGTTAGTGTGGCCAATCCATTTGGACAAATGAAAGTGTCTGATCAAGTCGATAGGGATGAGTTATATGCCGAGGCGCCTAGGCTAATGAGTGCTTGTGGTCTGGCACTGCGTTGTCAGATGCAAAATCAGGCATATCTGTGAGCCATATTAATTTATTGCCATGGCGTGCCAAGCGGCGTGCTCACCATAACAAGCGCTTTAGACAGATGGTGGTCATGAGCATTTTAGCAGCGGTGGTCTGCTGTATTTTGGTGTGGGGACATTTTTATCAAGCACATGCCAAGCAGCAGCATCTTAATAGTCAACTGGTGCTCAGCAATGCTCAGTTAGAGGCGCAGATTACCAGCAGTGAGGTGTTACAGCAACACCAACACACCATACGCGCTCAGATAGAGCTGCTCAATCAACGACAAAGTCAGCGCTTGGCATTATCTGCGCTCTGGCGTGACATAGCAAAAGCAGTACCTGAAGGCTTATATCTGACTGGTATCAAAAGACAAGGCAATTTATTGAGCGTTACTGGAAAAGCCAGCACAGCCCAGCAAGTTACTGATCTGATGGCGGCTTTAGAGCGCAGCACTTGGCTACATCAGGTACAAGTGCAGCATATTCAGGTGGCCGGCGCAGATGCCATTAAAGAAGATGACACCATCAAGATATTGCCTGCTACGAACATGGATTTTGTGATTAGCAGTCAGTACCGTCCGTCTACTAAGTAAGGAAGCATTATGAGCCTAGCTGCTCGCGTCAAAAAAACAGGGCAAACTAAAGGGCGAATTTGGCCACTTATTTATCAAATGCAAAGCCTAGATACCCAAAACTATGGTAGCTGGCCGAGGTTCGTTAAAGTTTTTATTATTCTGCTTATCACACTGAGTATGGCTGTGATTAGCTATATGCTACCGATTCGTCAGCAGTTGGCTCGTATTGAGGCGGCGCAAAATCAACACCAGGTTTTATTGGCCGCCGCCAATGAAAAGCAGCTTAAACTTAAGCAGTTACCTGACAATGATGCCCAGATCCAAGCATTACAGCAAGGCTTTATTGAGCAGATACAGCGCCTTGGTCTGCTTGATAGCTCCGATAATTCACAACCACAGAGTTTAACAGGTGAGGCTGTAGAGCCATCATTTGCTGAGCGTCAGATGGCAAGTGGCGCAGCGCCCTCAACGCTACTACAACAAATCACTGAAGCGGGTCGCAGCAATCATATCGTGTTCAAAAACTTAGCCTTGCCTACGCAGTCGGTGGCTCACAAAGACTCTGATAACCGCTCGGATCAGCTGATGGCAGCAGACACAGTAGATGCTGCCAATCCCAGCTCTAACAAGGATATCTCCCCACAGGTTAGGACAGCAGCCACTGCCGAAAAGCTGTTTATTGAGCAGCCTATGACCCTCTTAGCCGTGGCCGAATATCAGCAGTTAGGAGGTTTTTTGGCGGATTTAGCGTTGCTACCTAAGCTGATAGTGGCATATGATTTTGAATTAACACGATTAAAGACCGGTAGCACCTTACAGCCGCAATTGTCTTTGAGGCTACAAGCTAACGCCTATGTTTTGAGTGCTGAGACTCAAGCTAAGCTTGGCAATTTAGCCTTAAATAGCCTGTCAGACTCAGATAATCCTAAGACAACTCGTACAAATAGGTCGCATACCGATAAAACCCAGACAAATTCTTTGCTCTCCACTGTCTATCAGACAGCATCTAACCGTGATCCTTTTGGATTTAAGTCCATATTAGTTAAACACAGCGCTGTGCCAGATGTGACGGTAGTACAGGCTGGCAAGCCGGCAGCTAACCTTGACGTAAATAAGGCAGATAACCTGACCAATGCAGTTATCCCGCCAGCTGTGTGGTCAGGAGAGGGCAGCGGCCGCATACGCCAAGCGATGGAATATTATGGGCTATCTCAGCTGACCTATCGCGGGATGATGGGGTGGGGAGCTGCCACCACACAAGGTCTGGTGCAGCGGCCAGATGGGGTGATTACTGCTGTAAAAATAGGTGATTATCTGGGACTGCATCAGGGCCGAGTGGTAGAGATTACGCCCACTCATCTTAACTTGGTAGAAACGGTGCTCATCCCAGAGAGCGGTAAAACCAAGCGCAGAGTTAGTCTAATCGCCCCCTTTTAGCTAGATACAAAAGCACAATCTTGCTTTGAGCGTCACTTTTTATTATGCCCTTTATTAGGAACAGCACATGATGTTTTTTAGGCCTGAGGTTTATCAGCTACGGCTCAAATTTAGGGCAATGCAAGCGCTCACACTGGCGGTGACTGTCAGTCTTAGCAGCCAAGCACCAGCGGCAACTTCTGCACTCATCAATGTGCAAGAGCAGCCAGATACTGTCACTGCTAAAGCGTTCAACTCTTTTGCCGCGCCTTATCAGATTGACTATCAGCGCCTGTCTGAAAATCAAGAGATGCTGCAGATTGCATTAGATAATCCGGACACCCAGATTGAGATTAAGCGCCAAGGCAATACATTACTAGTGCGCTTAAAAGGGGTGACAGCCTCATCAGCACACGGGTCAATGCCTGTACTTGGCCAGAAGCTCACTGGGTTATTACAACGTATTGAGGCCGATCAGCGCGGTAAAGACACTTGGCTTATCTTCACGGTATCCAAAGATTTTGAGTATCAAAGCTATCAATTAGATAATCTCATTAAAATCCAGATTCAGCCGGTCAGAGCAATTCAACAAAATACTGTCACCCCAAAAATATATAGCGGCAAACCCATTTCGGTGGACTTCCAACAGGTTGAGGTGCGCAGCGTGCTGCATCTGTTATCTCAATTTACCGATACCAATATTGTCGCCACTGATCAAGTAACAGGCAGCTTAATGCTCAATTTGGTCAATGTGCCTTGGGATCAGGCGTTAGATATTATCCTTACCAGTCAGCAGCTGGGCAAACAAACCCAAGGTAATGTAATTTTGGTTGCGCCACTGGCACAGATGGCCAAACAGCGGGCCCAGCAGTTAGCCATTGAGCAGCAGTCTCAAGCACTGATGCCACTGCGCAGTGAGTATATTCGGCTTAATTATGCCAAGGCAGCAGACCTACAAGCCTTGATTATTAAAGCCAGTGGCAGCCCTACACCTACCCCTGTGGCCATGCAACATCTACCGGCTTCAACGGCTGTCGCCAATGCACCCTCAGCTTTACCTGCTGTAGTAACACGCTTGAACTTGCCTGTCAGTAGCCGCTTGCTATCGAGCCGAGGGATGATTGCAGTAGATGCGCGTACCAATACTTTAATTATCAAAGATACCGCTGATAGCCTGTCCAATATTCACGCTTTGATTAAGCAGATAGATATCCCAGTGCGTCAGGTAATGATTGAGGTCAGAATGGTTAGTGCCACCGACAACTTTAGCAAAGAGATGGGGGTTAAATGGGGGTTGTTATCAAAAGGAGTGGCGCACAATGATGATCTGTTAGTGGGCGCAAGTGATCAAACTTTGGCTGATTTAAAAAGCTTTAGTGCTCCAAATACCGCTTATAAAGGCCGTAATAAAAGTCGAGCGGGATACGCTATTACTCGCCCAGACAATCTTAATGTCGACTTAGGGATTAGCAATCCGGCCGGACGTATTGCATTTGGTCTACTTAGCATGTCAGATTTGATGATTGATTTGGAATTATCGGCGATGCAGGCTGAAGGCCGTGGCGAAGTTATCTCTACCCCTAAGATACTGACTTTGGACAAACAAACGGCCACTGTATCTTCTGGAACCAAAATCCCTTATCAAAGTGAGTCAGAAGGCGGTGGTACCACCACTCAGTTTGAGGAGGCCTTATTGAGCCTACAGGTTACGCCTAGTATCACGCCAGAAGACAAAATATCATTACAATTAAATATCGAAAATGGCCGGCCCAATCCCGTCGGCAATGGGGTGATATTGATAGATACAGACCGATTAAGCACCAGAGTAACTGTCGGTGATGGCCAAACTCTGGTACTGGGCGGTATTTATCGCAATCAGATTTTTAATAATACCCAAAAGGTGCCTTTTTTTGGTGACTTGCCTCATATAGGCCGCTTATTTAAACAAGACTTGCGCCGTAATGACCAACAAGAGCTGCTTATCTTTGTCACCCCTAAGCTGATGCAGCTGCCCTAATATCAATGTAGTATCGACTGGCCGCCATAAACATAAAGGAGCTTAATAAAACTGGCTGTGTTAAAGCAGTAAGGCTTTTGACTGTGTGGGCAAAGCGTAGCGGTGCAGCTTTAAAGTGTGGTCAAGGCTTGGGCGAGTTGCTATTATTAACAGCAATAATACTTTTTAAAACGGATACAGCTAACTGGGACTAAACCTATAAATGCCTGTATAATCCGTGAATTTATGTGAGAGATAATAATGCAATCGACACTGCCGTCATTATTTATTGTAGGCCCTATGGGAGCGGGGAAAACTACGGTTGGTAAGCTGTTGGCAAAACATTTGGGCCGAGATTTTATAGACAGTGATCACTATATTTGTGAGCAGACAGGCGCCGATATTCCGTGGATCTTCGAAAAAGAGGGTGAGACGGGGTTTCGAGAGCGTGAAGCACGTGCTATTGCTGAGCTGACAGCTTTGCCCAATGTGGTATTGGCGACAGGTGGCGGGGTAGTGATGCAGCCACAAAATAGAGATAATCTAACCAAGCAAGGCATTACCATTTATTTGCGGGCCAATGTGGATGTACAGCTTAAAAGAACCGCCAAAGATAAGTCGCGTCCTTTATTAAATACCCCCAATCCTCGAGCGGTGCTGCAGTCTTTGTTCGATGTGCGTGACCCGTTATACCGCGAAGTGGCAGATATCGTGGTGGAGACCGGCGATGGCTACCCACGCTATATGCTCAAAAAAATCATAGAAGCGTTAAAGCAGCATTATCCTGAGCACATGAAATCCTAAGTCTATAAACCCTTAGCGGAAAAGCGATAAGCGAGTCTGTCTTTTAGTTAGTAAGCGTATTGATTGCCCAGCGTATTGATATTAAGCCTAAAATGGATGTTGAGAGTCTTATGAAAGCAAATTTAGTCGTCCACACCCAAAGCCATGATTATCCCATCATTATCACCAGTCAGTGTGATATGGCCAAAGAAATTGCGCCTTATATCAAGGGCAAACAAGTGATGATAGTCACCAACACCACAGTTGAAAAGCTGTATCTAGCAGACTTGGCTGCGGGGCTAAAAGAGGACTTTGAGGTAATGAGTGTGGTGCTACCAGACGGTGAGCAATACAAGACTCAAAAGTATATTGATACCATTTATGACGCCTTGATGGACAACCACTGCAGCCGTGACGTGACCTTGGTGGCCCTAGGCGGTGGGGTGATTGGCGATATGACCGGCTTTGCTGCGGCAAGCTTTATGCGCGGGGTGAATTTTATCCAAATCCCAACCACCTTATTATCTCAAGTGGATTCTAGTGTGGGCGGTAAAACAGGCATTAATCATCCAAAGGGTAAAAACATGATTGGCGCCTTTTGGCAGCCACAAATGGTGCTGGCTGATATGCACACCTTGACCACCTTGCCCCAGCGTGAGTTGTCAGCGGGTATGGCTGAGGTGATCAAATACGCGCTGATTATGGACGAGACGTTTTTAGATTGGTTAGAGGACAATATGGCCGCTTTAATGGGGCTTGATAAAGTGGCATTGGCAGAAGCGGTGGCGCGCTGTTGTCAGTACAAGGCCGATATCGTGGCACAAGATGAGCGCGAAGCGGGTAAGCGGGCGCTGCTAAACTTTGGTCATACCTTCGGTCATGTGATTGAGACCCATGAGGGCTATGGTCAGTGGCTGCACGGCGAGGCAGTGGCTGCCGGAATGGTGCAGGCCGCTCAGCTGTCGCATAAGATGGGCTGGATAAGTGAGGCGCAGCTGCAGCGTATCTGTGCGGTGTTGATATCGGCCAAGCTGCCCACACAGCCGCCTAGCATAGATACCCAAATTGCCCTTGACTTAATGCAGCACGATAAAAAAGTTAAGTCAGGACAAGTTAGGCTGATTTTGTTAAAATCAGTGGGTGATGCCGTCGTTACTGCTGACTTTGAGCCTAAGCTGCTTGAAGAGGTGCTTGCAAGCTGCGTACCTAATTAAACAGCAGTTAATGACAGCACAAGGACTCACACAGTATAATAGTGTGCGTTTGATTCATATGATTTAAGTTTAATTAACTATTTCAATATCTCTTTATTGACTGGATTTGCTCTATGGCAATCACAAAAAGCTCACCTTCTAATATGCCTCAAAAAACCAAAAAGCGGCTTGTGGCTAGCGTGTGGTTGATTACGGCTTTATTAGTCAGTGCAGCCGCCCTAGCTTTATGGATGTTCAGTGCCGCGCCTGTTTTTGATGATGAAAAAAAGGCCGAAACCGAGGTGCCTCCTGAAGCAATCGCCTCAAAAATTGATCAAGTAACTCGTATCGATAAGCTTAATGAATTGAATGCCGATGTCAAACCTATCTCATTTGATGCTTTAGTGCGAGATTTACGTGATTATCCGCCTGAGTTTAAAGATGCCAAGTATTTAAAGAAATTTAAGGGTAAATGGACCGTTCAGGTGATGGATGTGTCTGAGCACGAGATTATCACTGACTACCTTAATTCACGCAAAGACCGTCAAAAATTCGCCTATTTCCGCTATCGTGATTCAAACAATCAGCCGCGTTATCTGCTTACCTATGATGTGATGCCAAGTGAACAACTGGCTGTTAATGCGGCCAGTAGCGTTGACTTTGATTTACCGGCTAACGTCCAAGTAATCCCCGAAGAGATCTCTGGGTACTTAACGGTCATTGAAAACTATGAGCTGTCGGCGCCTATTAAAGACCTATCTCGCAACCGTGCCCGTCAGGTTAAGCTACAAGCTACTCGCAGCGAAATTGCGCCACGTCGCCGCATCGTTAGTGAGCCACAATCGAGCAATAATAGCAGCCAAGCACAAAGTCAAAGCAGCGACAGCAGCGGCACTAATAACAGCAGTGCTCGCCCAAGCAGTGACATTAAAACCTCGAATAATACCAACGACACGCTATCGGTACAAGAAGAGCGCAAAGTCGTCAGCCCATCAGAGGGTAATATTCAGCCAAGCGTTGAGCCGACTCCACCAAAAAACAATGCCAAACCCAAAGAAGAGGCTGCAAAACCAAAAGCAGAAAAACCAAAGCCAGAACTTACTAAGCCTGCCGAGGCCAGTAAAAACACTCAAAAATCTGGTAATGACAGTATTAAGCAGCTCATTGATGAAAAAACTGAATAGTTTTTTGGCGATGACATAGCCATTATCTAAGGTACTCTTGAAATCATAGAGTACCTTTTTTTTGTCTGGTTTTTGTCTGGTTTTTATCTGGTTTTTATCAATAAAGCTTAGGCAGTTAACAAAGAAGTTATTAAATCACCCCATAATCTTGGCGCATAACAGGGCAGCTAAAAACAGCGTTATAGTGCGTGGCTAAGCTTTATTGATAAGGCGATAAGGTTGTGATTTGTCTAATTGATTAGACAGTAAAGGCACACAATAAGACAACTAACCAAAGTTTTTCTAATGGTGCTTATAATAAAAAGTTATTACTTAATAAAGGTTTGGCTACAAATAAAATGTGAAGAAAAATATAATTCAATCCATAAATTTCACTGGATTTTATAGTTATGTTTCTCTAATATGGGTTATACGACGTTTAGCTAGGTTATCGTAGGTATTTATTTTAATGATAGTGAGTATTACTATTTTTATCTATATAAAGCGATTGCTAGGCTCGGTATAGACCATTATTTTTAACGTTTTTGCGATGGTCGATAACTGCCTTATGGGTGTGATGAAGTGTTGCCTATTATCCTAATTTCATCGTATTCATCTAGGTTTGGAGTGACTGTTTTGCCAATATATTATTGGTTAAATAAGAATCCACAAAGCGTTATAGTCATTAAGATATAGATAAACAGTGAGTTAATTATTGCTACTCTCTATTTTTTGGCCCATTTCCTAACACAGCTGTGCTATCCATCCTGACAGTTGTGTCTATCTCGAATATTCATTTAGTGGTGCGTAACTGGCATCACATAAATAAAGGACACGCCATGACCCAGAATTTTATAGCCAATCCTGCAACCTTAGACCACACTCAGAACCACACACAACCCCCCGCTATAGACACCCCCACCTATCTTGCTTCTCCTGACGATTTCACCGATAACTGCGGCTTTGGCCTAGTTGCTCACATCGAAGGCAAACCCAGCCACCATTTAGTAAAAACTGCCATTCATAGCTTAAGCTGTATGACCCACCGTGGTGGTGTAGCCGCTGATGGTAAAACAGGCGATGGGTGTGGCTTATTATTGGCCAAGCCAGTTGACTTCTTCCATACCGTGGCCTCAGAGCTTGGCCTTGAGCTCGATGAAAACTTCGCTGTCGGTATGGTGTTTTTAAATCTGGATGAAAAGCTTGCTGCACACAGTCAACAAGTATTGGACAAAGAAGTGGCAGCCCAAGGCTTAACGGTTGCCGGCTGGCGTGATGTGCCTGTGGATTTATCCATTGTGGGTGAGATCGGCCGTGAATCTTTGCCGCAGTTTAAACAGATTTTTGTGAATGCTCCTAGTGATTTAAGCGTTGAGGATTTTAACCGCAAGCTGTATGTCGCCCGCAAAAAAGCTGAGCTTGCACTGACCGATGATGAGCTGTTTTATGTGACCTCATTAAATTGCCAGACAGTCATTTATAAGGGCCTTGTTATGCCCTCTGACTTGCCTGCCTTTTATAGTGACTTGCAAGACAGCCGCCTGCACTCGCATATTGTGGTGTTCCATCAGCGCTTCTCAACCAATACCTTACCGCGTTGGCCATTGGCTCAGCCGTTTCGTTATTTGGCACACAACGGTGAGCTAAATACCATTACTGCCAACCGTAACTGGTCTGTGGCACGTACGCCAAAACTTGAAACGCCAAAGCTGCCAGAGATTACTCAGCTACACCCGTTAGTGAACCGTACCGGCTCTGACTCTTCAAGCCTTGATAACATGCTTGAGGTGCTTATTTCAGGGGGTATGACCTTGTTCCATGCGATGTCTATTTTGGTGCCACCCGCTTGGCAGAACGTGGACAGCATGGACATGGACTTGCGTGCCTTTTATGAGTTCTACTCGCAGCATATGGAGCCTTGGGATGGACCGGCAGGTCTGGTGATCCAAGATGGTCGCTATGCGGTGTGTATGCTTGACCGCAATGGTTTGCGCCCGTCACGCTGGGTCACCACCAAAAATGGCTACATTACGGTTGCCTCAGAGATTGGGGTTTGGGACTATGATCCCAATGACGTGATTGCCAAAGGCCGTGTTGGGCCTGGCCAAATGCTGGTTATCGATACCTTAAATGGTGAAGTACTAGACGATCAAGTTATCAGCAATCGCCTAAAAAAAGCGCACCCTTATCGCAAATGGCTGCGTGAAGAAGCCACCCGCATCCGTGATAATGAGCAGATAGAAGAGAAGCTGCTTGAACAGGGTGTACTCGGTGAGCCGCTAAAAGCGCTACAAAAAATGTTCAACATTACCAATGAAGAGCGCACTGAGATTATCCGTCCCAATGCCGAAAGTGGCCAAGAGCCGGTGGGTTCAATGGGAGACGATACCCCTGTTGCGGTGCTGTCTAAGCAAGTACGTAACGTAGCCGACTTCTTCCGCCAGCAGTTCGCTCAGGTCACCAATCCCCCGATTGACCCCTTGCGTGAGTCTATCGTGATGTCATTGCAAACCTGTTTGGGTGCAGAGACCAACATCTTTAACCCAACTCCTCGTGATGCGCACCGTATTATTCTGGCCTCACCCGTGCTGTCACCGAGCAAAATGCAGCAAATTGAAGCCTTGGAGGACCCCGCCTTTTTAAGTCAGCGTATCGACATCAACTATGATGAGTCGTTAAGCTTAGAGGTGGCAATTAAGCAAATTTGTGAACAAGTTGAGCAGGCGGTTTTAGCCAAAAAGACCTTAATTATCTTGTCGGACAAAGGCATTGAGAAAGGTAAATTGCCCGCCAACGCTATTTTGGTCACTGGTGCTGTGCATCATTACCTAATCGAAAAAGGTCTGCGTACCGATGCCAACTTAATTGTAGAAACGGGCGTGGCGCGTGACTCACATCAAGTGGCAGTCTTGATCGGCTTTGGTGCCACGTGTGTGTATCCGTACTTGGCCTACGATGTTATCTCAGATTTAGTGGCGTCAGGTGAATTGTTGGGCGATCCACTGCAAGCACGTGCCAATTTCCGCAAAGGCTTGGATAAAGGACTGCTTAAAATCTTATCTAAAATGGGTATCTCAACCATTGTCTCTTATCGCGGCGCGCAACTATTTGAAGCCGTTGGCTTATCAGAAGAGATCGTTGAGATGTGCTTTAAAGGGGTGCAAAGCCGTATTAAAGGCGCCACTTTTGAAGACTTGACCAAAGACCAAGCGTTATTGGCCAAAAATGCCTTTAGTCGCCGCACCCCGCTAGACCAAGGTGGTATGCTCAAGTTTGTGTTTAATAAAGAGTATCACGCATTTAACCCAGATGTGATTAACACCTTACACAAAGCGGTACGCACTGGCGATTATGAGAATTACCGTGAATACGCCAACTTGGTGAATATGCGCCCTGTGGCCACCTTGCGCGATTTGTTAGCCCTTAAATCAGACAACCCCATTAGCGTGGATGAAGTTGAGGGTATCGAGGCAATCTTGCCACGCTTTGATTCAGCGGGTATGTCATTAGGGGCATTATCCCCTGAAGCGCACGAAGCAATTGCGATGGCGATGAATACCATCGGCGGCCGTTCCAACTCCGGTGAGGGCGGTGAAGACCCTGTGCGTTATGGCACCATGCGTAACTCAAAAATCAAACAGATTGCATCAGGTCGCTTTGGGGTAACCCCAGCTTATCTGCGCTCAGCACAAGTGATGCAGATTAAAGTGGCTCAGGGTGCAAAACCGGGCGAAGGCGGGCAGTTGCCAGGGGGTAAGGTCAACTCGTTAATCGCTCGTCTACGCTATTCAGTGCCGGGTGTGACTTTGATTTCACCCCCACCACATCATGATATTTACTCTATTGAAGATTTGGCACAGCTTATTTTTGACTTAAAGCAAGTCAACCCAGAAGCCTTAGTATCGGTCAAATTGGTATCGCGCCCAGGCGTAGGCACCATCGCCACTGGTGTGGCAAAAGCGTATGCAGACTTGATTACCGTCTCAGGATATGACGGCGGTACAGCAGCATCACCTTTGTCCTCTATTCACCATGCCGGCTCACCGTGGGAGCTTGGTTTGGCCGAAGCGCATCAGTCTTTGCGTGTTAACGGTCTGCGTGACAAAGTACGGATGCAAACCGATGGGGGCTTAAAGACAGGTCTTGATGTGGTCAAAGCGGCTATTTTGGGGGCAGAAAGCTTCGGCTTTGGTACCACGCCTATGATTGCGGTGGGCTGTAAATACCTACGTATCTGCCATCTAAACAACTGTCCGACAGGGGTTGCCACTCAGCAAGCACGTCTGCGTGATGAGCACTTTATCGGTGAAGCTGAAATGTTGATTAACTTCTTTAAGTTTGTCGCCACCGAGACCCGTGAATGGCTGGCCTTCTTAGGCGTACGTACTATGGAAGAGTTGGTAGGCCGTACAGATTTATTAGAGCTGTTAGAGGGCACTACCGATCAGCAGCGTAACCTAGATTTATCGCCACTACTGCGCACTCATCCTGCCGCAGAGGGCAAACCACATACTTGCCAAGTTGAGCGCAATGAGCCCTTTGATAAAGGCTTATTGGCTGAAAAAATGGTCGATGATATGATTTTGGCCATTCGCCAAGGTCATGGCGGTACTTACAGCTATCAAGTGGGCAACTGTGACCGCTCAATTGGGGCACGTATCTCAGGTGAAATTGCTCAGGTGTGGGGTAATTTAGGCATGTCAGATAGCCCCATCAAGCTGCACTTGGCGGGTACCGCGGGTCAAAGCTTGGGCGTGTGGAACGCAGGTGGGCTTAATATTGAGCTTGAAGGCGATGCCAATGACTATGTGGGCAAAGGCATGGCAGGCGGTGAGATTGTTATTTATCCGCCCAAAGGCTCAACGTTTGCCTCACAAGAAACCGCCATTATCGGTAACACCTGTTTGTATGGTGCCACCGGTGGTAAGCTATATGCTTCAGGGACAGCGGGTGAGCGCTTTGCGGTACGTAACTCAGGCGCACACGCCGTTATCGAGGGCGTGGGTGATCACTGCTGTGAATATATGACAGGTGGTGTGGTCACGGTACTGGGTAAAACCGGGCTTAACTTCGGGGCAGGTATGACCGGTGGTTTTGCCTTCGTACTCGATTTAGATAACAGCTTCTTTGATCGTTGTAATCATGAGCTTATTGACTTGCATCGTATCTCAAGCGAGCAGACCGAAGAGCACCGCATTTATCTAAAACAGATTATTGAAACCCATGTGGAGAAGACAGGCAGTGCTTGGGGCCGTCAGATTTTGGCTGACTTTGAGCATTATGTGCGCAAAGTATTCTTGGTGAAACCAAAAGCCGCTAATATGGCATCATTGCTGCATAGCACCACCGCAGATCCACAATAAGGCAGCGCTAAGCGAAGCCATAAGCTGTGGTCTTGATAGATTAAGGCCACAGCGCTTAACCGATAATTGCTTGACCTTTACCCCGTATATTTTGTCCAACTGAGGGTAGCCACCCCCTCGTGCGGCAGGTTTTGCGTTTAGTAGATGATTAACAGCAGCCTTTATTTGGCCATAATTGTCCTAAATGTAATACCAACTTAAGGAGACAAAACCCTAATGAAGCGTATTAATAACAATTTTCAGTTTTTGGACGTGCCCCGTCGTGAGCCTGAGAAAAAAGACATCGTCACCCGCTCTACCGAATTTGTGGAGATTTATAGTCCCTTTGAGGCGACTGAGGCGGCGCAGCAAGCCCACCGCTGCTTAGAGTGCGGTAACCCTTATTGTGAGTGGAAGTGTCCGGTACATAACTACATTCCTAACTGGTTAAAGCTTGCCACTGAAGGTCAGATTTTCCAAGCGGCTGAGCTTTGTCACCGCACCAACACTTTACCTGAAGTGTGTGGCCGTGTGTGCCCCCAAGATAGATTATGTGAAGGCGCTTGTACTTTAAATGATGGCTTTGGCGCTGTGACCATTGGTAATGTCGAAAAATACATCAACGATACGGCCTTCGCCCTAGGTTGGCGCCCAGATATGAGTGATGTGCAGTGGACGGATAAAAAGGTGGCCATTATTGGTGCCGGTCCTGCTGGTCTAGGCTGTGCCGATATTTTGGTGCGCGCGGGTGTGAAGCCTGTTGTGTTTGATAAACGCCCTGAAATTGGCGGTTTATTAACCTTTGGTATTCCTGAATTTAAGATGGAAAAACAGGTGATGCGCAATCGCCGCACAGTATTTGAAGGCATGGGTATTGAGTTTCGCTTAAATACTGAAATTGGTACAGATGTGACCATTGATGAGCTGTTAGAAGACTACGATGCCGTGTTCATGGGCATGGGCACGTATACTTATATGCGTGGCGGTTATCGAGGCGAAGAGCTATTTGGGGTGTATGATGCCCTAGATTACTTAATTGCCAACGTCAATCGCTGCAATGAGTGGGAACAAGATCCAAGCCAGTACATCAACCTAAAAGACAAAAAGGTTGTGGTGTTAGGCGGCGGCGATACTGCTATGGATTGTAACCGTACTGCCATCCGTCAAGGTGCTGAGCGTGTGGTCTGTGCCTATCGCCGAGATGAAGCCAACATGCCAGGCTCGCTACGTGAAGTAAAAAATGCCAAAGAGGAGGGGGTTGAGTTTTTATTTAACCGTCAGCCGACCCAGATTGTGGGGCTAAATGGTCAAGTGACCGGTGTGAAAGTGGTGACCACTCAGCTGGGCAAACCAGATAACCGAGGTCGTCAGCGTCCTGAGCCCATTCCCAATTCAGAAGAGATTATTGAATGTGATGCGGTTATTATGGCCTTTGGCTTCCGCCCAAGTCCTGCTGACTGGTTTGAGCAAAGCGCAGTTAAGATTGATAACTCAGGGCGCGTTTTGGCGCCTGAAGAGCAAGCCTTTAAGTTTCAGACCAGCAACCCTAAGATTTTTGCTGGCGGTGATATGGTGCGAGGCTCGGACCTAGTGGTCACTGCCATTTGGGAAGGTCGTGAAGCGGCCAAAGGCATCTTGGATTATCTAGAAGTGTAATCCAGCAAAGGCGCTAAGCTCACTCTTAAGCTGTTTATCAATAAAGCCCTACTTGTTAGGGCTTTATGCTGTCTGGCGATTATGAGCTAACTTTAACGCTAACTCTAGCTATGACGTTATGAGTTAACTGCGAGTAGGGCTCACCGATAATGCACCGACCAAATAAACTCAATAATAGGATAAAAAACAGCAGATAAGTCAGCAAACAGACAGCATAAAGAGTAGCTTAATAAAGCCGTTCCGCTTAAAAAGAAATTGTGCAGTGTCTGTAAAGCTGAGCAGATTAAGGGCTAAGAATGCCCAGTGCCTATGCTAAAATTAGCGCAGATGTCGTCAGCTACGGCACCTTTTTAATACCTTAAACTATAATGAGATTATAATTATGCCATCAAGAAACTCAGGAGAGAGACCAAAAACTGGCGAGGAAGCCCTGCAGTGGTTAAAAGTTGGTAATGACCGCTATGTCAAAAGCTTAAATAACCCTGGAAATGCGGTCGCCACGCGTCATGAGCTGATCTCAGAGCAAGATCCTTTTGCCATTATTCTTGGCTGCTCAGATGCCCGTGTGCCGGTTGAAATTGTATTTGACCAAGGCCTTGGTGACTTGTTTGTTATTCGTGTTGCTGGTAATGTGGTCGCACCTTCCCAAATTGGCTCTATCGAATTTGCTGTTGAGAAGTTTGATACCCGTTTGGTTGTGGTACTTGGCCATTCAAATTGCGGCGCAGTGACCGCTTGCGTGGATGCTTTGATGAACCCAGAGCAAAACTATACCACCAACTTGCAATCTATCGTTGATCGTATTCGCCCCAGTGTCTATAACCTACATGAGTTGGCTACGGCCAAAGGTGGTGAGGTAGATAAACAAAAACTTATTGATAGCTCAATCACTGCCAATGTGCGTATGTCTGTGAGTCAATTAAAGCATGCCTCACGCCTACTTGAAGACATGAACCGTACCGGTGAGCTGCTCATTGTGGGTGCCGAATACAACTTAGATACCGGTGAAGTTGAATTTTTGCCCATGTAAGTTTTTGCCCCGATAAACAGTATAGGGTGACCGGCTTGATTCAGATGCCTTTTAGGCTAGGTGGTCGTGGTACTAGATACTGTTTTTATCAGTGATGTATTTGATATAAAGGATGTAATAATGTCTGTTAATCATGTTGACCAACCCAAAGGCTCCGTTGTGGTAGATGGCGTACAGCCGATTGCTGCGGCAACCACAGGTTATACTTTTAACCACACCATGCTACGGGTTAAAGACCCCAAAGCGTCGCTTGAATTTTATACCGGTGTGCTGGGTATGACGCTTTTGACGGTAAAAAAATTCCCAGAAATGGCGTTTGATTTGTACTTTTTGGCCAAATTAACCGATGACGAGCGCGCCAATTTGCCAGAAAACGAAGAATTAGCGATTTATACTTTCCGTCAACGTGGTATTTTAGAGTTGACCCATAACTATGGCACCGAGACCCAGCCAGGACGTATTTATCATGACGGCAATGCTGAGCCACAAGGTTTTGGTCACATTTGCTTTAGCGTCCCTGACTTAACTGCTGCCGTAGAGTGGTTTGATAAAAACAACGTAGAGTTCAAAAAACGCCCAGAAGAGGGAAAAATGAAGAACGTGGTGTTTATCAAAGATGTTGATGGTTACTGGATTGAAGTGGTACAAGCTGATCTTATGGGTTAATAGATTGTACAAGTGCATACTGTGCCTCTAAAGCGTTATAAACTTAACACGTTTTATAAAAGTCACTAAGAGGTATTAACGCCGGTTTTGCTAACAGTAGAACCGGTTTTTTTTAACTCAAAATTAACCGACGAATAAAAAACAGCCCTAAAAACTGCCTCAAAAAAGCGTTAGAATTGAAGAAAGCCGCTTAAATTGCCCAATAGGAGTACTATGCCACAGCTTGATAGTGTCAGCGATAAGATTAACGAATACCAGACCATAGCATCTGCTGCCAATCAAATGGTGAATGACTTTATCGTACGGCTGCCTTATTTTATTGTGGCCTTATCGGTGCTGCTGCTGTTTTGGCTGCTGTCGATACTGTTCAAAAAGCTTGTCACTAAGCTATTATTAAAGACGCACACCCACCGTAACTTGATCAGGGTTTTTCAGCGTATTGGTGGCGCACTCATTATCTTCGTGGGAGTGATGGTGGCCATGGTCATTGCCATCCCTGGGTTCACCCCTGCCAAATTGGTCGGTGCGCTGGGCATTGGTTCGGTGGCCATCGGTTTTGCCTTCAAGGACATCTTCCAAAACCTGTTGTCCGGTATTTTATTGCTGCTGTCTGAGCCGTTTCGTATCGGAGATCAGATTGTCTCAGGAGACTATGAAGGGACGGTTGAAGACATTAAGGTACGTGCGACCACCATTCGCACCTATGATGGGCGACAAGTGGTCATCCCCAATTCTCAGCTGTATACCAGTGCATTAACGGTGAATACGGCGTATAAGCGTCGCCGGTTAGAGCTGACGGTCGGCATTAGTTATCAAGATGATATTAATGAGGCGAAAGCGGCGATACTAGAGGCATTAAAGCAGTCTGAGACCGTCTCTAAGTTGGCTGAGCCTTCGGTGGTGGCGACTGAATTTAGTGGCTCAAGCATTGACTTGAAGGTGCGCTGGTATATCGATGATGGGACACAGGCCAATAAGGTGGCCTCTATTCATGAAGTGATTGTACAGACAAAATCACATTTGGATGCGGCCGGGGTCAGTATACCTTTTCCGATTCGCACCTTGGATTTTAGTGATGCCTCAGCCCAAGCTTTAATAGACAACATGGTAAGCGCCCAGCAGGTGTCACAAAGCTGCGCTCATAAAAGCAGCAGTAAGTGAATTTGAGCGCCGCCCCATACGTTAGACCTAACTTATGGGGCGGCGCTCATTATTTGGTTACAGGCGCTTTTTAGGCACAATCTTGCTGCAATAAAAGGGCAGCTTACTTGGCTTTGAACTCTTGGTGACAAGACTTGCAGCTTTCGCCTAATTCATTAAAGGCGGGCTGAACTTGATCTGCTGTGGTCGCACTTTGCGCCACAGTGTTTAGGTTGGTTGCGGCTTGTTTGAATTTTTCTGCTGCGGCTGTAAAGCCTTCTGGGTTCGACCAAACAGTCGTGTTGGCGCCACCCACTGCCGCTTTGTCTTGGAAATGTTGCCAAGGGGTCAAGGCATCATCCGCCAAAAACTGGGTATCTTCTTTAAACTTAGCAGCATCAAAGCTTTGCGGAGATTTAATCATGCTCTCCATTGAGTCTTTGGTATCTTTCCAGTTTTTCATGGTGTCTTGACGTGCGCTCACATCTGAGCTTACGCCGCCTGAGTTACAAGCGGATAGGGCTAAGCTTAAGGGCAATAAAGTGGCTAGCATTAAAGATTTAATCGGCATGGCTGTCTCCTTGCTGTTGTTGTTTTAACGTAAAGCTCCCTACTTATATTTCTTTTTAAAATGCTTATAAGCAATACCTAAAAATGCGCGGTTCAAAAGTCATGGGGTATCAAGTAGATTGCATAGGGCTAATACTAGCAAAGAATTTTTAAATTGCTCAAGTCAAATGTGGATATATTGTTAACAAGGCACGGTAGGCTTATTTATTAGGCGCAGATATCTTTGTTAGCTATTTATGCCAGCGCACAGTCTATAGGGCCAGCCAATCACGCGGTTTTAGATAAAAATCTGTAAGCTCATATTCAGGGGTGCCAGCCTCTGGCTCATAACGATACTGCCAGCCAGTCAGCGGTGGTAAGCTGACCAAAATTGACTCAATGCGTCCATTACTTTGCAAGCCGAATAAAGTACCCCGATCATAAACTAAGTTGTACTCTACGTAGCGGCCACGGCGATACAGCTGAAACTCTCGTTGCTGCTCGGTGTATGGCAACTGTTTGCGCTTTTCAAAAATAGGAATTATGCCATCTAGATAACCTTGGCCGACCGCTTGCATAAATTTAAAGCAAGTCTCAAAGTCCCAGCCGCGGCTTTGGGTATTGACGTCATCATAGAACAGGCCGCCCACGCCGCGCTGCTCATTGCGGTGGCGCAGATAAAAATAATCATCACACCATTTTTTAAATTCAGGATAAATCTCTTCACCAAAAGGCGCACACAGCTCATGGCATACGTGATGCCAATGCACACAGTCCTCTAGGACAGGATAAAAAGGGGTTAAATCAAAGCCGCCACCAAACCACCAAATCGGATCTTCGCCTTCTTTTTCAGCGACAAACAAGCGCACATTAGCATGGCTGGTAGGCACATTTGGGTTGCGCGGATGCACCACAAGTGACACGCCCATGGCCTGAGCTTTACGGCCAGCAATGTCAGGATGGCGAGCAGTGGCGGTGGCAGGCAGGTTGCTGATATGAATGTGGCTAAACATAACCCCCGCTTTTTCGATAACCGCACCATCGGCCATAACGCAAGAGCGACCACCGCCGCCCTCAGGGCGTTGCCAATCATCGGGCACAAAAGTCGCTGAACCACCGCCGTCGATTTCTTGCTGTTCTAGAGCTTGGCAGATATTGGCTTGTAACTGAATCAAAAAATCACGTACACGCTGAATGTCCTTGGCAGTGGGGCTATCAGGATTATCAACAATTGGGGCGGCATTATTGATGCCAGTGTTGGTTAAGCTCATACCATGCTCCATTAAGTCAGGGGTAGATTTATATCGCTCGCAAAAATAGTAACTGAAGTATTATTGCTCCGAGATGGGCTTAAATACTAAAGAGGAGATGTCATTGTTCAAATGATGACCCATGCGCTCACGCTTGGTGGCCAAATAATCCACATTAAAAGGATTAAGTCCCACTACCAGCGGAATACGCTCCACCACCTCAAAGCCTAAGTCTTCTAGATAGCTGAGTTTATCTGGATTGTTGGTCATAAGACGCAGCTTGCTGATGCCCACATGATCGAGCATGGGCTTACACATTTCATACGTTCTGGCATCAGCGGGTAGGCCGAGCAACAGGTTGGCATCGAGTGTATCGTGACCTTGATCTTGTAGTGCATAAGCTCGGATTTTATTGGTCAGTCCAATACCGCGCCCCTCTTGACGCAAATACAAAATAGCGCCACATCCTTCTTGTTGTATGGCCTGCATCGTTGCATTTAGCTGGGGACCGCAGTCGCATTTTAAAGAGGAAAAAGCATCACCAGTTAGACACTCAGAATGGATACGTACCAAAGGTGGCAGTTTCTCTTTATTGGCTACATCATCAGTGTTATCAGTCGGCAAGCCGCAAGTGAGCATAACATGCTCTTGGCCTTCTGCATTCTCAAACACGTGGATATCAAATTGACCATGCGCCGTTGGGAGACGGGCTTTACTGATGAATTTATAAGGAGAGTGAGTTTCGTTTGTTGAAGGTAGTTGAGACATTACAGACCTAAAGAGTCATATTCGTGAAGGAGGAGTGAGTTAGGTTGATATATCAAGGCAAACCAAGCGCTTTAGGGCTTAATCACCCCGCATTGTCAAACAAACTGCGATTAAAAACATAGAAAATTCACACAGCCAGTCCGATGAATAAAGCGCTAAATGAAAAAAAATGCTATTATGCCATACTCTTAATCCCGATACAGTGTTGGCGTCATTGAAGCTTGGCTGGCTTACAAGAGACCTACCAAGCGGTTAGTCGCTGGTCCACTATAATTATTCTTTTGATTAAGACGGTATGGTGTCGCTATACCATTATAACTTATCATAGGGAAGTAAATGACGGCAGATGCCTAAATATCAAGTCTTAAAATACAGACTGCCGCAATAATGACTACTGGAACGGGTTTTAATCTGTGCAGAAGATGCATAGGTCTGATATCTTATCAATGTACGCCAAAATGGTGCACATGTGTCAAAAGACAGATAATTATTTTATACCCATATTCACTCACACTGATGCTCCGCTTAAGGTTGTGGTACTTTTATATCCCAGCATAAGCAATTTTAATATTGAGTTGAGTTACCTCAATTCGATAGACAGCGTCTATACTAAGATTAGTAGGTTTTGTAAGGTCTATGCAGCAATATTCTAACTCCACTACGCCCAAGCCTGCGCCCTCGCAACAAATGGACTCAACCTCTGAAGATAACAGTGTTGATATGGCCATTTCGGATGCTGTGGCAAAAAAGCCGGCAGCCATGCGCCTATTTAGTGCAATTCCTACAACACGTCCTCATACCCCTTTATTAGATAGTATAGAGTCTCCTGCTGATTTAAAACCCTTATCTCAGGCTCAGTTGCTTGTTTTAGCAGATGAGTTACGTGAATACTTGCTATATTCTGCCGGTCAAAGCGGCGGACATTTTGGTGCAAACTTGGGGGTGATTGAATTAACCATCGCTTTGCATTACCTATTAGATACCCCAAAAGATAAGCTGGTCTGGGACGTCGGTCATCAGGCCTATGCCCATAAAGTGTTGACTGGTCGTAGAGATCGTTTGGCCACTATTCGCGCCAAGCAAGGTCTGACTGCTTTTCCTGAGCGTCAAGAGTCTGAATATGATACCTTTGGGGTAGGCCATTCTTCTACCTCGATTTCAGCAGGCTTAGGCATGAGCTTAGCGCTGCGTCACCTCAAGTCAGATGCCAAAGTCGCTTGTGTGATTGGTGATGGCGCCATGACCGGTGGTATGGCTTTTGAAGCTTTAAATGATGCAGTGCAACAAGACGCTGATTTATTGGTGGTTCTCAACGACAATGACATGTCGATCTCTTGCTCAATTGGGGGCTTTTCGCGCCACTTGGCCATGCTTTGGGAATCAGGCTATCAGGTAGATATTACGGCAGGTGGCAAGCCTAAGCTGACGCATCGTCCTGAGATGCCTTTGGCGGATCGCCGAGCACGTCACAGCGCCATACGCGATATTCCCCAAGTGGCTGATAACTTATTTAAAGCCATTGGCTTTACCTATTTTGGCCCCTTTGATGGTCATGACCTACCTGAGTTACTAAGGGTGCTTGAGCGTGCCAAAAACGTCTCAGGGCCGGTACTGGTCCATGTCTATACCACCAAAGGTAAAGGCTTTATCCCCGCTGAAGGCGATCCGGTAAAATACCATGCTATTAGCAAATTGCCCGAAAAACTAGAGCCCAAAGCTGCCGACGCTCAAGCCAACTTCGAAAAACAAGCATCTGTCCAAAGCGCCCCAACTCAGCTGGCTAAGAAAAAGTACTCTGATGTTTTCGGTGACTTTTTATGCGATAAAGCGGCAGTAGACCCAAAGCTGATTGCCATTACACCGGCTATGGAGTCCGGCTCTGGTATGACGGAATTTGCACAGCGTTATCCTAAGCAGTTTTTTGATGTGGCGATTGCTGAGCAGCATGCCGTGACTTTGGCAGCGGGTATGGCCACTTTAGACGTTAAGCCTGTGGTCGCGATTTATTCCACTTTTTTGCAGCGTGGTTATGATCAGCTGATTCATGATGTGGCCTTACAAAATCTAGATGTCACTTTCGGGATTGACCGGGCAGGCTTGGTCGGGGAAGATGGGGCGACCCATGCAGGCGTGTTTGATTTGGCTTATATGCGCTGCGTGCCAAACTTAATCGTTGCCACCCCAAAAGATGAACATGAGTGCTACCAATTACTCAACACATGCTATGAGTATCAAGGCCCAAGTGCGGTACGTTACCCTCGTGGTACCGGCCCTGGTGCCACTATTGTTAAACCTGCTCAGTGCTATGAGGTCGGTAAAGGGGTGATTGAGTCGACTTATCATTCAGACTCAAGCGCTCAGCCTGAAGTAAAGATTGCGCTACTGGCCTTTGGACCCATGGTCACTACCGCTGAAGCGGCGGCGCAAAACTTAATTGCTGCCACCGAGCTTGGTGCCATTACTGTGAGCGTGGTAAATATGCGCTGGGTTAAGCCACTGGACACCCAGCTGTTAGATGAGCTGTTGGCGCAAGGCTATACCCATATGGTAACTTTAGAAGAGCATGCAGTCATGGGCGGTGCCGGCAGTGCGGTTAATGAGTATTTACTCAATCACACCGCGTGCATTCAGCAAGGCGTGCGTATAAAAAATATTGGTATTGCTGATGAGTTTATCGCGCATGGTAGCCATGAACAACAATTGGCCGAATGTGGCTTAGATGTGGCTGGCGTTACTGCTCACCTGCAGGCGCTACTTGCGGTAAAATAAGCGGTATGACCTGCTTAAAAATAGGTTTTAACCTCAATCACAAAATATGGGCCACGCTTGGCCCCGCTGTTTTTTCTCCTTCTTAAATCAACACCACTCAACTGAGTATTTCAGCTGAGTTTTTAACCGCTTTAGTCGAGCAAATAGGAAAATTATGGAACCAATGGTCGTAATAGCAGCCCGCGCTGCTGAAAAAGTCGGTGCTGAGCTATTAAAAGCGCATCAAAACCGCCACAAAATTGAATTCGATACCGAATCTAAAGGCCTTGAAGGTCTTGTCACTAAGATTGACCGATTTAGTGAAGAATTGACTATCGAAACTTTAAAATACAACTATCCCAATCATTCGTTTTTGGGAGAAGAGTTTGGCTTACAAGAGGGCCAAGGTAGCGACTCTGAATGGTGCTGGATTATCGACCCGCTAGATGGTACGGACAATTTCGTACATGGCGTTCCTCATTTTTGTATTTCTATCGCAGTGCAGCATAACGGCGTTACTGAACATGGCGTTATCTATGATCCTATCCGTGATGAGATGTTCTCAGCCAGCCGTGGTAAAGGTGCTCGTCTAAATCAGCGCCGTCTGCAAGTCAGCCAACGCAAAACCATCGAAGGCGGCTTATTCACGACAGGCCACCCGCTTGAGCGTCAACGCGGTGATCAAGTGGTCTCTTATGCCAAAGAGCATTTTGCTACGTTACAAAAAATCGCTGAAGAAGGGGGGCAAGTTCGCCGTCTGGGCTCAGCAGCGCTAGATTTGGCTTATGTAGCCGCTGGCCGCTTTGATGGTTACTTTGAAATGAAGTTAAAGCGTTGGGATATCGCTGCCGGCGAACTGTTGGTCAACGAAGCGCGTGGCGTGGTAGTGGATCATAATGGCGCTCACAAAGCGATGGAAACGGGCTCTATTTTTGCCTGTAACGTTAAACTGTTAAAGCCATTAATGAAGATGGTTGTGCCGACTTGGGGCGATGCGGTTCGTTAAGACAAAATTTAGTCTGATTAAAGCCCATAGATCATTATGATTTATGGGCTTTTTTAAACCAATAAATTTGGTTTATAACGATAAAATAGCTATTTAAATAGATGAAATATAATAATTAGGATAAGCCATGAAAAAGCCAGTGCTGAGTGCCCTAACTGCCTGCATAATTTTAATCGCAGGCTGTAATGCAGAGTCGGAAAAGGCGGAACCTAAAGCGGCTGTAACTAATACAGAAGATGTGGCCCCTATTGGCCATACTCAGACCCCGAATCATGGCCAAGTTGCCAAGTTGATTAAAAAGCCAAACTTTGATATTAAAGCTGAAGATTATGGCAATAAGCTAAATGAGTTACTTGCCAATACTGAATTTGCGGCTATGACCGTGACCAAGGTTGCAGAAGGAGACTCAGGTGATGCCTTTATAATAGATTATCCGCATCACATAAGCCTTACCGGCGAGGTGAATGATTCTGGAGTGCTAGAAGCGTTAATTTACACCATGCCCTCCAATGAGCAGTTAGAAAAATCGGGGGCTAAATTATCGCAGTTAGTGACGGCTTCCGTGTTGGCGTTAAATCCCGAGCTGTCACCATCAGAAGCTAAGGCCAAAGTAGCAGAGTTATTAGATCAAGCTTTCTCTAATTATATTTTGCAAAAGACCCACCAACGGGCCATAGGAGTCGTTGGAGAAAGAGTATATGTTTGTGAAATCTCTGAGATGGGCGTAAGGCTATTAATTGAGCCAGCTGAAGGCAGTCGTTTTATAAGTAAGTAACAAAGAAATAAAGATAAGCAAAAAGAGTTAGATAATAAAAAGTGGGTGGCATTTTTACAATGCCACCCACTTTTTTTGGCTATTATTTTATTAATATCAGTTAAACACAATGGTCTTGTTACCACTGACAATCACTCGGTTTTGTACATGCCAGTTTACTGCACGTGCCAGCACATTACGCTCCACGTCACGGCCAATAGCACGCAGCTCGGTTACCCCTTGACGGTGAGTAACTCGGTGCACATCCTGCTCGATAATCGGGCCTTGATCCAGATCGGCGGTCACGTAGTGCGCTGTGGCCCCAATTAGTTTTACCCCTTTGTCAAAGGCTTGGCGATAGGGGTCGGCGCCGACGAAAGCTGGCAAGAAGGAGTGGTGGATATTGATAATCTGCATGGGCCAACGACTGACGAAATCTTCAGACAAAATTTGCATGTAACGCGCCAATACCAGTAAATCATTACCAGCCATAATCTGATGAATTTGTTCTTCAGCCTCGGCTTTATTATCTTTGGTGACTTGTACGTGATGAAAAGGAATACCAAAGTTTTCTACCGCTTGGCGTAGATCATTATGGTTGCTGACTACGCAGGTAATATCACAATCTAATAAGCCACGCTGATGACGCCACAGGAGGTCGAGTAGGGCGTGGTCAAATTTTGAGACCAGTATGCCCACTTTGGTCTTAATCGCATTGTCATGCAAGCGCCACTGCATCTCATAACGTTTGGCCACTGTGTGCGAAAAACTGGCCTCGAAGTTTTCAATAATCTCACTTAATCCAGCTAAGGCGAACTCTAGGCGCATAAAATACTGGCCGCCTTCATGTGCGGTTGAGTATTGGTCTAAAGTAATGATATTAGCGCCATAACGATGGATAAATTCAGAGACGGCTTGGACGATGCCAGCTTGGTCTTTACATTTGATTAATAGAGTGGCGGTGTCAATGGCAGGATTTAGGGATTGTGTATTTTTTGACATGAATAACTCACTAAAAAATAAGATGAAAAAAAGCAGTCAATCACTGACTGACCGCCTGTTCTAAAGGTTTGTAATGAAGATATTGATGTTGTTAAAGGTATTAAAGGATCGCGCCATTATAGCAGGTACTGGCGTGCAGTGAATTGACAATAAGTCAATTTCGAAATCGGTTTTATTGATTTGAACAAAGCTCACATTAATTCGTGTGAAGCTTATAATTAAGATTGGGTTAAGCGCTATAACAGAAAAATTTAAATCATAAGTTTCTATGTTGTTGAGGATATCTTGATGGTAAACATAGTTCAGCTATATTACAGAAATGTTAATATTAAGTTATAATTATTTTGTTGTAATAAAAAACTGAAATTTAATTGCTGCGAGGTTATTTATGGCTAGTTATATTGATGCAAACTTGACAACTAATGAAAGGGTTATTAATAGAGCTAAGGTATCATGGTGGTCACAATGGCCTTATATTTTGCTAGGGGTAATTTTTTTGCTTGGCACCTTAGGTGAAGGAGAAGGAGCCGGGGGGAGTTTTCTTTTAGCTGTTATTTTTTTAGGTATAGCAATTATTAGAGTATTGACTACTGAGTTGGCTTTAACAAGCAAAAGAGTCATTGCTAAGACAGGATTTATTAGAAGGGATACAATAGAGCTGCGTTTGGAGAAAGTAGAAGGACTGATGGTGACACAAAGCATCTTTGGTAGACTATTAAATTATGGCACCGTTGTAGTTTCAGGGACTGGCGGTATAAAAACGCCCATTCCTTATATTAGTAATCCCACACAATTTCGCATGGCCGTAAATGAATTTTTAGAAAATCCTGAGCAATTTGATTAAACTTGTATCGACTGAAACTATTAAAAGTGTTGGTATTGTTTCTTTCAGTACCAACACTTATACCACTAAATATACCGTAATTTGCCAAAGTGTCTTTGAGTTTTTTGATTAACACAGAACGGGTGAGGTAATCGAATTTAATAAAACAAGAGTTTGAATAGCCCCGACTATATCGGAGGTTTTTGTACTTAAGTTATGCAGCTATACCTAATAGTGTGAAAATATCATAATAATACTTTGTAAACTAAGCAACATAATATAAGTTTACCATTATCAAGAAAATAAGAACCTACAGCTCAGAATTTAAAGAAGAAGCAGTCAAGAAGATAGCAGACAATAATGGTAACGTTTCAGCTACCTCAAAGCAGATATAAATTGCCATGCAGACCCAGACCTTGTCCAAATAGTATAATAAAGCTAATTAGAGCAAGCTTGTAGGCACTGAGCACATCCTGATATTATAAGCGCTCTTGAAGAGGTAAGACGTTTAAAGCGACAACTGAGAATAGCTGAAGAGGTAAGTGGGATATTAAAAAAGGCAGCATGTACTTTGCCAAGCATAGCTCGTGAAGTAAGTCTTTATTAAAATCATGCAGTCTTTAGCATCAGCTGTATGTGTCGTATTTTAGGAGTTAGACCCTCAAGCTATATGACTGGCTAAATCGCGATATCAACCTCTACGTGATCAGAAGTATCAATGAAGAGCATGGTATCAAGAGATAGAGGCATTCAGTACTGTAACCATGCATATCACAAAATCATCACCAGTTTATAGGTTCAATGAGCGGTAAAGGTAACCCAATACAGGCATAGCCTTCTGCCTTGGACTCGGTAAGTGTCGCCAGACACTTATTTATCCTCGCTCATATGACAACGCGCCAAAAGAAAGCTTCCGCGGCGTATTAAAGAATGAGCTAGTATATCAGCAAGACTATAAGACTAGATTTAATACCATCAATGATATTATTAGATATATTGAGCTGTTCTACAACCAAACAAGAATTCAAAAGGGTTTAGGATATAAATCGCCAAGACAGTTATGGTTGGATTATTATCGTCAAGTGGCGTAACTAAAGTTTGCCAATTTTAAGTCTAAGGCATTGATACCAGGGATTAATCAAGACTGAGCCTGACTTACCGGAAAATCTTTGAAATATATATAAAAAAAGACCTGCCATATAAATATGACAGGTCTTTTTAATATATGGTCGGAACGGCAGGAAGTAAAGTATAGTCTGTATGTCTTGATTTATATGGGTTTGATGTTTTTGTTTTATGACGATACCAACAATAATACCAACAATCGTTTTTAATAACGCCCTTTTTTGGCTGTTTGCTGCTTCACTCAATATTATTTTGTAATTATTTTCACTGTTTGCCGTTTCAACATTTTTCAACATAGTAGGGCAGTGCTCGCTTACGATACTTGTCGCGAAACTATCCAGCATGGGCAAAATATACCCCGTGCGCGTACTGTTCCATAAACTAAGGCAGGGCGGTGTAATTGTTCATGACTTGGCAAGCGGTCACCGCCTCCATACGCATATTTTTACAGCCGCGTAATTAAAAGTTTAGCTATTGCTTTTCCGCTTTAACTTTTATTAACTTCTTAACCTGCCTGCTTTAACCAATTATCAGGCGTTAGGCTTTGCGCTGGCAGTGATTGCGCTATGCTTAGGGCTTTAACCTATTTTTAAAACGGCTTTTATTTTGCGCGTGCCATTTGGGGCGGTGTCCGCTTAATGTGCACTCAATATTAAGAATAATACCCCCCGCTTAACGTGTCCGAAAATTCCCCCCTTTTATGGACTCCAAGTATTATTTTAACGGCGCTCTAAGATGTCCGAAAAGTCCCTTACGATACCTGTGCATAAAGTCCCTTTTATGGACTCCAAAAACTACCCTCTACGGTGTCCAAAAACCTCAGTAATACCTTAGGTTCAATCCTCATTTAGTCTTGCCGTAATCTTGCCGTTCTATAGCCTCCCTGCGCGCGCGTACTGCTCCATAAACTGCCTTTGCATTGGTGTGACTCTAAGCGTGTACGAAAACTCAAGGCGTGTGTAATAACCTCTTTTTATAGTGTAAAGAAACTCCCTTTTAATAGTGTATGAAAACTACCGCCATTCACTCCCAAATCACTCCGAAAAACTACCCGCCTTACAATGTCCGAAAAATCAAAATAAATCTCAGGTTTTATCAGGTTGCAGCCATCTTTCAAGCAACAAAAAAGGCGCTATTTTAAATAACGCCTATCTAAAACCTATAATGCTATATTTCTACCCGGAACTTCGGGAATTTCGGGAACTCCCAATGTTTTCAAGGGTTTGCAAGGATTGAAAGCCGGAACTCGTTCCAGCTAGTTCCGGGAACGTCATACGGGAATTAATTCCAGTTCCAGCCAGTTCCGGGAACGTTCCACTTGTTCCAGTTCTCTCTAGCCCTTGATACTAAAGGGCGTTCCCGGAGTTCCCGGAGTTCCAGCTATATTTTATTAAATCTGAAAATTAATTATTTCTCCTTTGATTGCATAAGCTCGTTCAATATCGACATTAGCATTATTAACCTTCAATTTATTGCTGCCTGAGTTGGTTTTAAGCAAGTCATATTTCTTCAGTACATTAACTACCATCTTCAAGTCAAAAGGTAAGCATTCTTGCTTGAATGAGTTCTCACCAAACAAATAAAGATTATCACTTGCTCGGTAATATCCAGCTCGCTCACTCATAAGCTGAACATTATCTTCTACACGTTGAAAACGGCTGCCGCCATACTTCTCAAGATATAAAGCGATGTGATCTATTATCTGTTTATCTTCATGGTTTGCACTACTGCCATAGTTATCAAGGTAGCTTTGAAAACAGACTTTTGCCGCATTGGTTGCTTGTCCTTCTTGCCAGCCTGTTATTCCTGCATTGGTAGCCATTTCACCAGCTGCCGCGACAATTGCAAATGAAGCTAAAACGCGCCCTGATTGCTCACTGAGTCCGCTGTACTGGTTGATAAAGCCTTGCATAAGATTACTTGCTGTCACGGTGTGGGCTTGCTTATCCTGAGCTAAATATTCAAGCCACGCAATGCCGGCAGTGCCATGGTATTGCTGGTACAAGCTGGTAATGACGCTTGCCTGCTCAGCGCCACTATTACCCATAACAATACTATCAAAACTTTTATAGCCTTTGCCTGCGTCTGCATCAATATGGATCAGTCTCACTAATTGCCCGGCATTAACCGTTATTCCAGCCTCTTTAAGATAGGTTGGTAACGTCTTTTCACCATTAGACAACCCCATTAAGCGCCACTCAGGGTCAGCCCTATTGCCGCCGCTGGCTTTGGCTCTGGTCTTTGCTTTGCCATTAATAAGCATATAGGTTGACTGCGCCACTGATTTGGGGTTACCTTGGTTAATTTCATCGAGGCAGATAATACAATCATTGCGTGATACCGCCTTAGCCTCCAGCCCGTTATCAGTTGAGCGCCATGTATCGCAAAACTTTTCAGGATTGCCCCATATTGAGCCGGCAACATTCATACCTATAGACTTGCCCATGGTTGAGCCGCCAATAATATGGAATATAGCGCCCTTATGCCCTAATAGCTCTAGCAACTGGCCTGAAAAGCCTACCGATACCGCAAAAGCAATTCGTGTTTGCTCAACTAAAGGCTTGCATAGCTCACTGCGCCACTGTTCAAGCGTGCCTTTTTGCGTGTAAACGTTTTCGGCGTGGTACTCTGGTTGATATACAATAGAGTCCTTATCTTTTCCAAAGGTACGTTCAGGCAGTACATAAGAGTCATGGTGCCAGCCAACTTTATTAACGCATCTCACCCGTTTATCGGTAGGGTGGTTGATAAAAAAAGCATCTAATTTTTTTAAAGCATCGTTATTAAGTCTTAACCCTTCATTGAGTAATTGCTTTTGATATTCGCTGCTATCCCGTAGAGACTCGGCAGGCATTGCGCATTTATGGGTTTTGCCATCATAATCCAGCCATTCAAGCAATATGCCCCATGATTTGCCGTTTGTATCTCTACTGCGTGCTAATACCTCAATTTTCGAGCAAACCCAAATTGCTCTTTTCAGTTCTCCATCATCTTTATAAGTATTGAAATAAAGCTCTGTACCATTGGTTTTTTGGACGTACTCAAAAACGCCGTTTTCATGTTCAAACACAGGTTCAACTGCTATAATGCTATTCGGTACATTACTTTTATCATCGTTTAAAAGTTTGCCAAGCTGCTCATCTTCATAGGTGGGCAGTTTTTTTATTAAAAGATTGATGCCGCCGTCATCTTCTCCATCTTTATGCTGAAGCTCCACCCAATCGACAATATCACCCTTTTCAGGTATGCCTAACTCGCTGGCATTAATGACACTGATTTCACAATCTAAGGCCTTTAGCGGTGGATAGAGACTTTGCAGCCACTTACCCCCTGCTTCATCATAATCAGCCCACAGATAAACCCTGCGGCCTCTCACAGGCTCAAGATAGTGTTTATCAACCGTACTAGCTCCGCCTGTGGTAGTACCAATAAATCCTAATTGCTTGGCAAGCTCTGCTTTCTGCTCTCCTTCAAAGAAATAAACAGGCTCACTACTGGATTGAAGTATGTCAGGCAGTTGATAGAGTGGTTTTTTGCCGCCGCCTTCAGGGTAGGCTTTATTGAAGTCAGGCTCACCATATAGCAGCTTGCCTGCCTCATCAAAGTGAAACGACCTGATCCACTTATCACCTGTAGCAGGGTGCTTATAGCGCGATTTCACATAAATCATCTTGCCTTGCGAGCCCCTGTAAGTGTGGCTAGGGTAGGCCTCATACTCGCTTAAATCTTTTTTATCATTTCTAGCAACTGCAGCAATAGCAGCTTCAATATTTTTTAAATCTATCATGGGTTACCCCTTCTTAATATTTAAAGCATTACAGGCGCTCTTAAAGTCGGCTTGGTGGTATTGCATATAAAAGCCAATTAAATCACCACTGACCCCACAGGCGTGGCATTTAAAGCCACCATGCGAGCGATTGATACCCATTGAGGCATGAGCATCATCATGGAATGGGCATTTCACCATTTGCCAGCCGCTTGAGCCTTTGAGCGTAAATCCATAGGCGCTATAGAAGTGCCGCGGCTCTGGCAGGCGTGATTTATCTAACCTGCCTTGATGGGTGCTGGCTTGGCGCTGCTTATTCTTCTTTAAGTAGTCCATTATTAAGTCAGCCATGCCCCACCTCACTACTTGCCTGCTCTGTATCTATAAAGCCCACTTTCTGAATGATCAGCTCCTTGCTAGGGTCAATCAATTTCATAAATTCGAGCACCGTCTCAGCTGTCCAATAGTCCATAATGCTATCGATATGCTCAGGTATTAACGGCTCATCATCGAGTAGGATCATGTACCAATCATTTGGATTAATTCGCATTACTTACCCCCTTTTTTGAGCCATCTCTTTTTATATGCTTTCTTCTTTTGCTCAGACTGTTTGCTGCGCTTAGATTTGGCATAGGCAAGCTGGGCATTCATAAAGGTGGGGATAGGCTCATCATCGGCCTGAATTTGCTCGCTGTGGGCTTTTAGGCGCTTATCCGTATCATTATCGCTATTCATGCTTTAAAGCTCCTCTGTCGTTAAATGAGAGGCTTTGCGGCTGCTCCTCGTACGCGTTTTTACTCTCATTGAGTGCACACTTTGCCAACATCAAAGGAATAAAGATTAGAAGCAACATAACTAACAATCGATTAAGGTTCACTGTGTTCATTAGTCAGCCTCCTTAGCTGGCAAGTCGCTTTCAAGCGTTGCTTGAGGGGCAGCGAGCCATAACATAGGAGTAAGCTCATAATCAGCATCAGATGCCGCCTGAAGGTGCATAAGTATCTGATAACCGTCAACATAGCCATAAGAATGAGTAACGCCGTGTATTTCTAAGCGTTCGCCGTCTTTTGTGATAGTGAATTTTGGGCAGTAGAATACGCCATCAGCATTTACATAGCCGTGCTTGCGTTCCCAATGATTAGGATAAAAAGAGACTTTGATACCATATAAATCATATATGGCTTGGCGGTTGGTTTCGGTTACGTGGAATATCTGGGGCAGGGTGTGGCCATCAGAAAAATAGCCTCTGCCATCTGGACGGAATAAGCATTCAACATTACCGATAACGATGGCTAGGCAGTCGATGGATATATAGACAAGCGTAAAGATACTATCCCCTAAGTTAGGGCAGTAAACTTTATCGCCTGCTTTAAATTTTGGTTGGGTTTTGATAGAAGTGTTACGGATTGAATTAGGCATGATAGCCTCCTTTTAGTTTTTGAGTATGTGCCACGCTATACGGTAAAAGTATAGGGTGACGGGTCTTACTCTCGGTACTAAAAGCAACCGCCCTGCATATTCGCCTTACGGCTATTTTATTTTGCAGCGTCAACCCGTCATAGTCGGTTAGCAAGTGACTTGCTATAGATATGATGGTTTGCCCCCTTGATGCGCTTAAATGCGCGTTTGGGGCGGTGTCTGTATGTTTTGATAAGGATTGAGAGTCCGCATCAATAACAGGCACAAAAAAAGCCAATAAGTAACGGCTTGGCTTGCCGCTTTTAGTTTTCGAGAGGTCTATATAGTAACCGCTGTTATCATCGGTTGCAATCGGTTTTGCATTGACTGGCTGGCAAGCGATTAATGCCAGTGCTAAGCCAATACCAGCAACCCATGCCATAAATATAATAAAGCTAAGTAGTAAGCCTCGTTTATGTGGCTGTATGCGATTGTGCGCCCCGTGGCTGGCTTTTATACTGGTTCTGTTATCGTTGGTCATTTCTTACGTCCTCCACGTTAAAGGCGATTTCTGCTATGTTTTTCGATAGCTCTTTTAATGACTCCACTTGTCGGCTGCCTGTCGGTAACAAACTGCCTAACATTTTTACTTCTATTTCTGCTAATTGGGTCATGGTGTTAATGGTTGTCACATTGGCGTGCAAGGTAATGATGAGCTGGTCGATAAAGTCATCAGGTATCATCAAAAAGCCCTGTTCTTTTAGCCCGTCCATGACTTGAGTTATAAAGTCGTTATCACTCATGGCTTGTTGCCTCCGCTTGGTACGGTAATGCGTGCTCACAAAACATCTCGCTAACAATACCTGCCAGCTCGCTATTGCTCAGTAGTGCTGCTTTGACTGCCACAAGCACGCCTTGGCTAACATCGTCTTTTGTATTGATAGCATCTAGCGCGGTGGCTAGGTGGTCGGTATTAATATAAATATCTTGTACGCGGTCATTCATAAGACGTAAGTAAAGGCTATCCACGGTCACTAGGCGGCTGGCTGGGGTGTCGATTGATATGCTAGGGTGGTTATTCATTTAGTTCACCTCACTGTTAGATAATTCGCTTTCAAGTAATGTTGCTTCATCGAGCCAATAAACAGAAAACCACTTATTATTATGTTTGACCATTTCACTTTGAATGGTTAATCCAGCCGTTCGTAAGTCATGTATGCGCTGTGCTAGGCATGTGATTTGGTAAAGGCGGTAAGCGTCCCATGTGGTGATTGTTGCCCCTGTCATCAGGTGCGCTTTAACAATCTCTATTTGGGTTTTAGGTGCTTGCTCGTTTGTCACTGGGGCGGTAGCGGTGGCTGTAGTAGTCATGGCTCTATACCTCGCTAGTGGTTGAGGTGTGAGAATTAAGCCATTCGTGAATGTCTGCATAGCTCCATGCGGTCATGGTAGGGCTTAGCTTCTTGCCAGCTGGGAAACGTCCATCTTTTGACCATTCAAAAAGGGTGGTTTTGCTAAAGGGTAGGAATGGCAAAATGTCCTTTGCTCTACCCATGCCCGTAGTAGGCAGTTGCATAGCTGGACTGTTTGCGGTGGTTGGTTCGGTGTCGTTCGAGGTGTCACCAGTAAAGGGAATAACTGGCGTGTTTTGGGTGGCTTGTTGCTGTGTCATTTTAACTGCTCCATATCGTATGATTTGCACCGCTGCGGTGTGCTGCGATATGGATAGTTTAGGGGGTATTAAGGGGGGCAGAATAGACGGAAAGGTAATGCTATTGCTACCCCCCTAAAAAATCTTTTTTACAATAAAAAACAAGTTCATTTTCTTCTTAGCTCAATAAAATAAAGGTCTGAAAATATAGGGGGTATTAAAAAGGTATGTCAAAATCTATATCTTTTTTAGGTAGTTCATTAGGTAAATTAACAGTAAGTTTTTTTTGTATCTCAGTAGCTAGGTTTTTATCTGCGCTTTTACTTACTTTTAGGGGGGTAGGTTTGGCTTTAGCTCTACCACCTGTAACGTCCCAGTTCGGAATAGCAGCAAGGTCTTTGAAAAACTTGTCACCTGTATTAGTCACACCAAAGGCTTTGGCGTTATCTTTCATCCAGTCTTCTATAAACCCTTTCACTCTTTTACCGTTAAGATTGGCGGTTTGTGCTTCCTCCCATGCTCTAACACATAGAGCCAACTTAGCAGAATAATTTGGGTGTTTTTGGTTCATGTAGTCGTCTTTTTTGCCGTTTGGAAATAATAAATGCGGAAAAACGCCTCTATCTGATAGCCATTCTCTTAAATCATCTCTATCTATAGTGGTTTTAGCTGTATCAATATCTGATATAGCTATCCAGTCTTTATTTAAGCAATCCTGAGTAAGGCTTTCAACGTTTGGCGTAATAACTATATGAGCATTTAATTTACCTGATTTTATGGCGTGTCCTAGCGTTTTTAAGCTAATCGAAAAAACCTCTTGTGCGTTATATGGGTCACCTTGATTGGTGCGTATTGCTATATATCCCTCACCAGCATAGTAATCATGATAAACATTGTTAGGACTTACACCAGCAATCAATGCCGCTGCATCTTCAACGCTTATAACATCCATAAGTTTATATAAATCTGCATCAGATAAAGCATTCATAAACTCATCTGCAATAGTGCCAAAAAAATTGTTATTACTCACGTTCACACCCCTACACCCTTAAATCAAAGTAGGTGCAAGGCAGTGACAGCATAAGGGTGCGGTTGCTGTCGTTCGGGTAATTAGTCCTAGCCTTGCATAGTCGTTACAGCATGATGTTAGCCATGCTTTTGTTTTTGTTGTTTAAAGTCTGCACGTATTAAGTTATCAATCTTGCCAGCGTAAGCATCATCAATAAAGTTTGCCCATTCATTCATCATCTTGGTTCTGTAGGGTAGATGCTGCGCCCCGTTATAGGCTTTGCTGATTTTGTTCTCTTTCTCATGTGCCAGCTGTAGCTCTATTGCTTCGTGCATGTATTCCTGTTCATGTAGGGTAGTGCTGGCAAGTCCTCTAAAGCCGTGCCCCGTCATTCTGCCCTTATAACCCATGCGCCATAGGGCAGTGATAAAAGCGTTTGTACTGTATGGCTTACGGGTTGAGGTATTAAAGAAAACATACTTGTCCGAAAAGCCTAGCGCCTTGATTTGCTCTAAGATAGCCATTGTTTGAGGGGCAAGCGGTACTAAGTGCGGTCTATCCATTTTCATTTTGTCGGCTGGTATGCGCCATAACTTAGCTTTGTAGTCTATCTCGCTCCATTCCATAAAGCGCAATTCTTGCGTTCTCACAAACGTATAGCACATAAACCATAAGCCCAGCTTCACCAGTAGGTCACCCTCATAGGCGTTAATATCTTGTAGTAGCTTTGGTAATTGCTGGCTGGTGATACGGCTATGATGCTTCACCTTATGGGGCTTTAAGGCTTCGGTTAGGTCGTTGGCTGGGTTGAGGTTGGTTAAGCCCTCACGGATTGCTTGTTTGAATATTTGCCCTGTTTGACGCATTGCACGCCTTGCCATATCACTAGCGCCCCGTGCTTCGATAGCTTTACCAATAGCCAAAACATCAGGTGCGGTTATGTCCTCTATGTTCATGTGTCCAATGACGGGCTTAATATCGCGCTGGTATTGTGAGTAATCACGGCTATAGGTGGTAGCGGCAATGTGCGCCTTACGGTCATCATGCCACCGCTGGGCTATGGTATCGAACGCCCTTGAACCGTCATTATCTGCTTGTGTCTTTTTCTTATCGTCTTTAGGGTTGATGCCATCAGCTATAAGCCTTTTAATCTCAATATTGCGCTGGCGTGCATTTTGTAGGCTCATTACTGGATAAGTGCCAATAGTGAGGGTTTGCTGTTTGCCTTGCCACCTGTAGGCGCTAATCCATGACTTAACGCCCGTATAACGCACCCATAATTGCAGCCCGTTACCATCACTGTGTTTATCAGGTCGTTTTGTGGCTATAGAGGTGGCGCTAGGCTGTAGCTTGTTGATACCTGTATGGGTTAGGGGCATGGGGTTATCCTTTGTTGGTATTGTCCATGTTGGTACTGCTCAATACCAACAATAATACCAACATTCTATATGGAACGCCATACACCTATATAACGCTCAATACCTGAAAAACGCCCAAAATAAAGGGCATACGGTCAATGACGGTATGCCCTAATATTGTGTTTGGTCGGAACGGCAGGATTTGAACCTGCGACCACTACACCCCCAGTGTAGTGCGCTACCAGACTGCGCTACGCCCCGATGGACTGCTATTTTACTTAATATTAGAAATTTTGCAAGGGGTTGTATGCATTATCCGGCCATATATGTTGCAGAAAAACAAAAAGGTAGGCCATAAAGCATGACCTACCCGGTATAAAAGTGCTTTTAGATCACCTGTTGTGTCATAAGTGATTTAAGTATTATCCTAAAATCTCTTTTAGAATCTGGTTCACTTGCTGCGGGTTGGCTTTACCACGGCTGGCTTTCATTACTTGACCGACTAGACCGTTAAAGGCTTTCTCTTTACCGCCTTTATATTCATCAACCATGGCTTGGTTGTTAGCAATGACCTCTTCCACGATGGCTTTAATAGCGCCAGTATCCGTCTCTTGCTTTAAGCCTTTGGCCTCGATAATCTTGTCTGCTGCATCAGCCTCATTGCCGCCTTCACCGTCATATAGCGCAGTAAATACTTGCTTGGCCAACTTACCTGATAGGGTATTGTCATTAAGACGTTTTAGCAGACCAGCCAATTGTACTTCGCTAATGGGCGAGTCGGTAATGGTCTTGTCATCTTTGTTTAAGGCGCCAAGTAGGTCACCCATAATCCAGTTGGCGGCCAGCTTAGCGTGCTCAGTACCCACTGTGGCTAATACGCTCTCAAAATAGTCTGCCAATTCACGGCTATCGGTCAAGATGCGGGCATCATACTCTGATAAGCCAAGCTCAGTGCTAAAGCGCTCACGGCGCACCACAGGCAGCTCTGGCATGCTGGCACGAATGGCATCTACGGTCTCTTGCTCGATACGTACTGGCAATAAGTCAGGATCTGGGAAGTAGCGGTAATCGTCCGCGTCTTCTTTGGTACGCATGATGCGTGTTTCATCGGCTTCTGGATCATACAGCATGGTAGCCTGGACGACTTTTCCGCCATCTTCAATGATGTCGATTTGACGCTCGATTTCACGTTTGATCGCATTTTCGATGTTACGAAATGAGTTTAGGTTTTTAAGCTCAGTACGGGTACCAAACTCTTCGCCCGGCTGACGCACAGACACGTTACAGTCGCAGCGGAATGAGCCTTCTGCCATGATGGCATCTGAGATATCAAGCCAAGTAACCAGCTGATGAATGGCTTTAATGTACGCCACCGCTTCGCTGGCTGAGCGCATGTCAGGCTCAGAGACAATTTCAATAAGCGGCGTGCCAGCACGGTTTAAGTCCACACCAGTCATGCCGGGTACCGCATCATGCACTGATTTACCGGCATCTTCTTCTAAATGGCCACGGGTGATGCCGATGCGTTTGGCATATTCATTCTTCTGGCCTTCATTAACGATAACATCAATGTAGCCTTTACCGACGATGGGGTTTTCCATCTGGGTAATCTGATAGCCTTTTGGAAGATCAGGGTAGAAGTAGTTTTTACGATCAAAAGTATTGAGCATACCCAGCTCAGCGTTGACGCCGATGCCAAATTTCAAGGCACGCTCGATAAGCCCCTCGTTTAATACTGGTAATACGCCAGGCAAGCCTAAGTCAACGATATTGGCCTGAGTGTTGGGCTCATTACCAAACTTAGTGGGCGAGCTTGAGAAGATTTTACTGTCGGTATTGAGCTGACAGTGAATCTCGATACCAATGACCACTTCATAGCCATCGATTAATAACTCTTTGCGAACGGGCTGATGGGTGGTGTTGCTTTCAGTGATAGCAGTCATTAGATGCTCTCCTGTGCAGTAGCAGATAGCTTAGTGTGATGGTCAGTGTGTTGTTGGAAGATATGTGCCGTTGATAATAGCTTGCTGTCATCCCAGTGGTTGCCAATCAGCTGTAGACCAATAGGTAAGCCTGATTCGGTGAAGCCCGCTGGCATGCTAATGGCAGGTAGACCGGCAAGGTTTACGCCGATGGTGTAGACGTCACCTAGGTACATGGTCACCGGATCTAGGGCGGCATCTAGCTTATAGGCTGCCGTAGGCGCAGTAGGACTGGCAATCACATCACACTTCTCAAAGGCGTTTTTGAAGTCTTGTAAAATCAGGCGGCGAACTTTTTGTGCCTTGGTGTAATAGGCATCAAAATAGCCGGCTGATAGTGCATAAGTACCCATCAAGATACGGCGTTGTACTTCCACCCCAAAGCCCTCAGAGCGTGAGCGGGTATATAAGTCAGCTAAGTCTTTAGGGTCTTCACAGCGGTAACCAAAACGTACCCCATCAAAGCGTGATAGGTTCGATGAGGCCTCAGCAGGGGCCAACATATAGTAAGTGGCTAGAGTAATCTCAGGGTCAGTGATGTTCACCTCGACAATGGTGGCACCCAGCTCTTCATATTGCTTTAAGGCGGCGCGAACGTTGGCATCCACTTCCGCGTCTAGTCCTTTACCGAAGTATTCTTTGGCCACACCGATACGTAGACCGGCAAAAGGCTTGTCAGCGTCTGCTTGTGCGGCGGCCGATTCTAAGTCTGCCACATAATCAGGTACATCACGCTTGATGGAGGTCGCATCACGGGCATCATGACCGGCCATGGGCTGTAATAAATACGCGCAGTCTTGTGCTGAGCGGCCGAACGTACCGGCCTGATCTAAGCTTGAAGCGTAGGCAATCATACCAAAGCGTGACACACGGCCGTAGGTAGGCTTAATACCGGTTAAACCACAGAATGAGGCTGGCTGGCGAATAGAACCACCTGTATCACTACCTGTTGCAAAAGGCACGAAGCCGGCAGCCACGGCAGCAGCAGAGCCACCAGATGAGCCACCAGGCACACGGCTTAAGTCCCAAGGGTTATGCACGGCACCATAGTATGAGCTTTCGTTATCTGAGCCCATCGCAAACTCGTCCATATTGAGTTTACCTAAGCACACAGCGCCCGCTTCACGGATGTTTGATACGATAGTGGCGTCATAAGGGGAGACGAAGTTGTGTAGTATCTTTGAGCCTGAAGTGGTCAATAGTCCCTTGGTACAGAACAGATCTTTGTGCGCCATAGGCAGACCCAGTAAAACTGAGTTATCGCCTGCGCTACGTCTGTCATCGGCTTGTTGTGCCGCTTGACGGGCGCCTTCTTCATCGATGGTAATAAAGCTGTTAACTTTTTTATCTAACGTATTGATACGCTTTAAAAAATGATCGGTTAATTCGACACTGCTAAAGTGCTGGTTCTGTAAGCCATCTACCAGTTTTGCAATGGATAAGTGATGTAAATCAGACATATTGGGTGTCCATATTGAGTAATTAACTAAGTAATCGGTTAAGTGAGTAATAGGGCATAAGCCATAAAGTCAGTTAAGCGTATGGCTGTTGTTGTTTTATGTCACGTGTGCCAGCGCTTGATAGGCGGCTATGGCGAGTTTTTATGCTAAGCGGGCTATTTTATTTTTTGCCCCTAGCAGACAGACAAAGCTAGCAGCCAAGCTAAATGCTATTCAATGACCTGAGGTACTAGGTACAAGCCTTGCTCAACGGCTGGGGCGATAGATTGATTCAATTCACGGTCGATATCTGGATTGGGGATATCAGCACGCAGCTCTTGAGCCGCTTCATGAACGTTGGCTAATGGCGTTAAGCCTTCGGTATCGACGCTCGATAGGGTATGCATCATGGCTAGGATTTTGTCGATGTCTTCTGCGAAGTTTTGCGCAGTTTCTTCATCGACGGCCAGACGTGACAGCTTGGCTACCTCTAAAATATCGGCTGTGCAGATTTTGTCATCACGAAGATCGCCGATAGGCGCTTGTGGATTTTGGATTGGGGTAGTCATGAAACAAAGCATCCTTTTTTAGATTAGTTAATAAAAATAATTAAGACAATCAATGGGGCAATACATTAAGGCATTAAAGATACCGCAGACAGATACGCTGCTGATAAATATAAGGCTCAAACTCAGTTAAAAAAGCGTGCTTGCCCGTGTATTTATTCCTAAGCAGGCTTGCGGGTCACTACAATCATGAAATTGGCGGATATTATAAAGCAACTGGCAGTTATTTTCAGTGGTTACCTTGTGATAATGGCCAGTGGCTAAAGCGCTAAAGTGAGATAAGGCGGATACTAATGACATGAGCCATCTATCAATAAGCAGGGTCATAAACGATGGTCATACCCCAAGCTTAGGCGGTTGGCAACAGGTTTGACATGAGATGTTGCAAATTAGTGTACTGTATAAAGATGAAAAGTTAGAGATTGACATGATTTATCGACAATTAAGCGCTATAATTTGCACCACTTGAATATTTGACGAACCTTTTTAGGTTTTTCCTTGTCGTCATACTTAACTTTAGTTAAAGTGTGTGCTTATATCTGCTCGGCAATATCTTAGAATATTTTTTAGTAAATCAAACTCACTTATTTGAGAGCCAATCTTAGCGAATTAACGGCTGATGATGACGGCTTCTCTTTAACTCGCAATACGCTGGAAACACGATACATGAACCCGTTTGGATTTCTATCTAACAATATCGCCATTGACCTTGGTACTGCCAACACATTGATTTATGCGCCTGGAAAGGGTGTGGTTCTCGACGAGCCCACGGTAGTGGCTCTGCGTAGTAATCGCACTCAAAATCCAACGGTAGCTGCTGTCGGCATCGATGCAAAGCAAATGCTGGGTCGTACACCGGACAATATCACCGCCATTCGCCCGTTAAAAGATGGGGTTATTGCAGATTTTGAGGTTACTCAAAAAATGCTAAAGCACTTCATCAATAAAGTAAAAGCGCGTCGCTTTTTGGCTCAGCCAAACGTTGTGGTTTGTGTGCCTTGCAAATCGACCTTAGTTGAGCGTCGTGCCATTCGTGAAGCGGTATCTTCTGCTGGCGCCAACAAAGTCTTTTTATTAGAAGAGCCGATGGCAGCTGCCATTGGTGCCGACCTACCAGTGCATGAAGCCAGTGGCTCTATGGTTGTGGATATCGGTGGTGGTACCACTGAGATTGCCGTCATCTCATTATCAGGCTGTGTCTATGCCGACTCTATCCGTATCGGCGGCGACATCTTTGATGAGGCGATTATCACGCACGTTCGCCGCAATCATGGCTGCGTCATTGGTGAAACCACAGCTGAGCGTATCAAGCAAAGCGTAGGCTCGGCCATTGATGAAGATGCCAAGCTTGAAGTTGAAGTGCGCGGCCGTAGTATGGCTGAAGGGGTGCCTAAGACCTTAACGATCACCTCTGAAGAAGTTCAAAAGGCATTAAGCGACTCATTAACCGGTATTGTTAGTGCGGTAAAAACGGCCCTAGAACAGACGCCACCTGAATTGTCATCAGACATCGCTGAGCGTGGTATCGTGTTAACCGGTGGCGGCGCTTTATTGCGTAACTTTGATAAATTATTGTCAAAAGAAACCGGCCTACCGGTTACCGTTGCAGAAGACCCCTTAACGTGTGTGAGCCGTGGCGGCGGTGCTGCATTAGCATTTATCAATAATAAAAGTCTTAATATGATTTTTGTGTAGCCGATGAGTTTATAAATTTAATATGCCAACAAGCATCTTTGCTCAGTACAGTCTATCGTTACGAAAAACAGCGGCCGTGTTATTGGTCGCTATGATTTTGATGTTACTGGATAGCAAGAACCCTGACTGGTTCACACCAATCCGTGATACCAGTCATTCGGCCATGCAGCCTATTTATCAGATGTCTGTGCTGCCAAGTTTTGTGAGTCACTGGGCAGATGGCACTTTGATGAGTAAAGAGGCGCTGCGTCGCGAAAACGTACAGCTGCATGCCCAATTGTTGCATGCTCAGGCCAAACTACAGCAGCAGGATTATGTGTTGGCCCAAAACGCCCGCTTGCAAGGCATCTTGTCGACGACCAAGCCGGATCAATATGATTTGAATTTGGCACAGGTTATCGGCACAGATACCAACCCCCTAAAGCAGATTGTGGTGCTGAATAAAGGCAGCAATGATGGGGTGGAAGTCGGTCAGACCGCGATCGATGAAAATGGCATCTTGGGACAAATTATTAATGTGTATCCCAATACCAGCCGTTTGTTATTAATCACTGATGAATTGCAGTCAGTGTCAGTGACAGTGCGACGTACCGGCCAGCGTGCTATTGTTTCAGGGGAGGGCACGCCAAGCTCCTTGAAGCTGGATTATATATTTAAGACCTCAGATATCCGAGTCGGTGATGAGCTCATATCATCAGGGCTCGGTGGCCGGTTTCCAGCTGGATATCGTGTGGGCCGTATTGAATATATTAATCCTGAGCAAAATGATAATTTTATGAATATCGAAGTAACGCCCGCAGCTGATTTTGTGAACAGCTCGTATGTGCTCATTATGCAAGACAGCAAGCACTCTCCGCGTTATTCCGATGACAGCTTTACCGGGTCATTAGAGCTTACTCAGGCCCCGTATGTGCCCCCAAGCCGTCCTATTGATGAGCCTTAGCCTGTCTAAGCTGGTCTATGGCAGGCAGCAAGCTCGTCGTTAAACACTAAGCCAGATGACTTGGTGTTTATCTTAAACTAAGCCCATGGCACAGTGTGTTTGTGGGCTTAGTGTTTAGCAACCCTGTGTCTTTGGTTCAAAAACTAGGTGATTTTGCTACATTTTTGAATTAAGATTTTGAACTTAGGTTTCTTAACAGGCGCTACCGCAATTATGATCAAGTCTCCCTTAAGCCCGTTACAATCTTTGCTGTTGGTTATTGCAAGTTTTGTGGCGGCTTCTGTCGTTAATATCTACCCGCTTAGTTTGGATGCCTCGAAGCTACGGCCCATGGCACTTATTATGGTGCTTATTTTTTGGCTTATCTATAAACCGCGCTATGTGGGGGTGGTGACCGCTTTTGCCATTGGTATTATCTCAGACTTGTTGTTAGATACCCGCTTAGGGCAGCAAGGATTTGCGGCAGTGATTATGGCATTTTCGCTGCGTTTTGTTGGGCAGTATATCAAGCAAGTTAATCTGCCCGTTGCTTGGACGGTGGCGACAGGGGCACTTATCGTGTTTCAGCTGACGTTATGGATTGTGCAATACCTGACCCAGAACATATTTTATGCCAGTGCAATTTTTAGCTTATTGGTCAGTGTCATTAGCTGGCCGTTGGTATTTTTTGGACTGCACCGTTTTATCAACAAGTATTCATAGCCCTAAGTACATAACCATTCACACCTTTAACATACCAAGTGCTGTCTGTTTTGTGCG
Organism: Psychrobacter sp. H7-1; assembly: GCF_904846585.1. Taxonomy (NCBI): domain Bacteria; kingdom Pseudomonadati; phylum Pseudomonadota; class Gammaproteobacteria; order Moraxellales; family Moraxellaceae; genus Psychrobacter; species Psychrobacter sp. H7-1. The sequence goes on along the minus strand of NZ_CAJHBH010000003.1, from coordinate 101,168 downwards.
CTCACTTTTAATCATTCATTTAATGTGGATAACCCAGCCGATATTATGATAACTGTTGTTCTTGCCTCGACTTCACCGCGCCGTCAGCAGCTGTTGGCTATGGCTGATCTTGACTTTGTGATACATAGCGCTGAGGTAGATGAAACGGTGCAAGCCGGGGAGAGCCCGCAAGATTATATCGTGCGTATGGTGGGGGCGAAGGCTGTAGCAGCGTGTCACAGCTTGGTATCACAGATGCCGGTAAAGACAGCAAGCACTGAGCGTCAACTTTTTTTGGTAATTACCTCAGATACCATTGGTGTCTTGCCTGATGGCCGCTCTATTTTGGTGAAGCCCATTGATAAAGAGGATGCCTTTAGGATGTGGCAGCAGATGTCTGATACCGAGCATGCCGTATGGACTGCGGTACAGTTAACCTTGATTGATGAGTGCGGGCAGGTTGTATTAACCGATAACTTACTTGAAAAAACAGCGGTAAAATTCATTACGCTCAATAAGGCGGCGATGGAGGACTACTGGCGAAGCGGAGAGCCTGCAGACAAAGCCGGTGGGTATGCCATTCAAGGTAAAGGCGCCGCATGGGTGGAGCGCATTAATGGCAGCTACTCTAATGTGGTGGGTCTGCCGCTGGCGCAAACCTTAGCTGCTATTAAACGTATGCAGCAACAAGCGGCTGACTTATAATATCTAGGCACTCATAAGGTAGGCTGCCTAACAATAACTTGGTGCAAGATAACAATTTATCAAAGTCAGTGGTACACTGAGAGTCCTAACGTTTTGAGTGTCCTGAACTTATCAGCGTATCATTCATTTATAGATTGTCATTAACTTATAATAAGATAAAAGGTCTGCTATGTCAGAAGAGCTACTCATTAATGTCAGCCCAATGGAATCTCGAGTCGCTGTTTTAGATAACGGTGTGGTTAGTGAGGTTTATATTGAGCGGCATAATAAGCTGGGTCTGGTTGGCAATATCTATTTGGGTACTGTGGTGCGTGTTTTGCCTGGAATGCAGGCCGCTTTTGTTGAAATTGGCCAGTCTCGTACCGCCTTTTTGCATGTTAATGATATGCGCCGTATTGCCCGTCCTGCCCCTACGGCAGACAAGGCCCCTGAGATACGTCACAACGCTAAGCAAGAACCGACCGTATTAACCAGTATGCCAGTAGATCGCTGTGAGCACATTGCTGAAAATGTGGTGACGGCAAGTGACGCCATGGCATCTGTAATAGCAGAAACTGAGCCCGCTATGGAGGCTGACCCGTTGTCTGCGAAGACAGAAATTGAGGCGGGCAGCTTACGCGAAAAAAAATCGGCTTTAGCAGATGAGTCCGACAATCTAAAAAATGATCTGCTCGATAACGCGCTACTTGAGATTGACTCTCCCGATATGGTGGGTAACGCCATTACCAAAGCCGATACCAAGCCCGCTGCGGTCAAAGAGCGTCAGATTATCGAGCCGCCACGTCATGAATTAATTCAATATCGGCTGCATGAAGGCCAAAAAATACTGGTACAGGTCACCAAAGACCAGCTCGGTACCAAAGGCGCCCGTCTTACCACCAATATATCCTTGCCATCGCGCTATCTGGTATATTTGCCCTCCAGTGAGCACATCGGTATCTCGCAGCGCATCGACAATGAAGAAGAGCGCCACCGTTTAAAGACTGAGCTTGGCGCACTGATGCAAACGGTCAATCTTACCGGCGGGCTTATTGCTCGTACCGCCGCAGAGCGGGTACCAGTGGCCAAGCTAGAAGAGGATATCTACTATCTAGTACAGCTATGGCGCACCATTCAAGCGCGTAAAGAAGCCTCAGCGGGTAGTGGTCAAAGTGCGGTGTTGATTTATCAAGAATTGTCGCTTCCACTGCGCTCTATCCGAGATTTGGTGCATCCAGATACCGAAAAAGTCATTGTCGATCACGAAGGTATGTACAATGAGGTGCGTCAGTTTGCCAAAGAGTTTGTGCCTTTTATTTATCCACGTATCCTGCCTTACAGTGGCGAGCAGCCTTTATTTGATGTGCACCGGGTTGAAGAGGATTTGCGTGATGCGTTAAAGCGCCGAGTAGACTTAAAATCGGGCGGCTACCTGATTATCGATCAAACCGAGGCAATGACCACCATTGATGTCAATACCGGCTCTTTTGTGGGTGGCCGCTCGCTTGAGGACACGGTATATAAAACTAATTTGGAAGCCACTCATGCTATTGCCCGTCAGCTTAGACTGCGTAATTTAGGCGGCATCATCATCCTTGATTTTATTGATATGCTCGAGCAGCAGCACAAAGATGATGTGTTAGAGAATTTACAATATCAGCTGTCACAAGACTATGCCAAAACCAAAATTACTCAGGTCAGTGAGCTTGGACTGGTCGAGATGACCCGCAAGCGCACACGTGAGTCATTAGAGCAGCAGCTTTGCGAGCCATGTAAGACGTGTGAGGGTAAGGGCTTTATCAAGACAGCAGAAACCGTTTGCTTTGAGATTTTCCGTGAAATTATGCGCTGTGCCCGAACTTATAACTCACCTAAGAAGTTTACGGTGGTGGCGCACGCTTCGGTAATTGACTTGCTACTCTCATCTGAAGCAGACACAGTCGCTGACTTAGAGTATCTTTTGGGCCGAGTTATCACGTTTGAGGTAGAGAATTTATATACCCAAGAGCAGTATGATATCGTCTTAGATTAGTTGCATGCTAAGTACAAATCATTTTAAGCGGTTGCTGGCTTTTTTAAAGACAAGCCTAAGCGTTATAAACTGGTTGTTTTTTAGACACTTTAGCCCTGCTATCGCCTTACTATCAGATAAGTTTTGGTTAATTTATAGTCAAATTAGACACCTAAAATAGGGATGTTATTAAAATGTAAAAAGGGCGTAATAACCCCAAATATATGGCGATAAACACCAATAATATACTTGCAATTGGCTGTCAGCTATGTATAATACAACCCACTGAATTTATATGAGCGTTCCAAGTAAGTGTGATCAGATACGGCAGCGTATTGAATAGTAAACACTTGTAAAGCTTGACGTTAATACAGCCAAAGCATCGTTTTTGGCACTAATTTCAATCTTCTTTGCTACCTTCTTATATAGAAATGGTGGGCAAGGATTAAACTTATTTTGTTTTTTGAATTGTCTCATGTGATTAATCTCACGATTTGACCAAAAAATAAATCATTTATATAACGGCTATTTGTCATTTAACGTTCGCCATTTGGGTTATCGTTGATGATAAAACCATTTATTAGGAGCTTGCTGGCATGGCTAACCAGAGAATCCGTATCCGACTAAAGTCTTTTGATCATAGATTGATCGATCAGTCGGCACAAGAGATTGTCGATACCGCAAAGCGCACTGGTGCGCAAGTTTGTGGTCCTGTACCGTTGCCTACTCGCATCGAGCGTTTCAACGTCCTAACCTCGCCACACGTCAACAAAGACGCGCGAGATCAGTACGAGATTCGTACTCACAAGCGTATGCTTGACATCGTGCAACCTACTGATAAAACAGTAGACGCATTGATGAAGTTGGACTTGGCTGCTGGTGTAGACGTTCAAATCGCATTGGGTTAATAAGTACGTTTCTATAATAATACGTACTGATTAATATAGAGCGACATACTAACAATTACCCAGAATATTAATTGAAGATATAAAGAGGTTTAACATGGCGATCGGTTTAGTCGGTAAGAAATGCGGCATGACCCGTGTCTTCACTGAAACAGGCGCTTCTATCCCTGTAACGGTTGTTGAGGTCGATGCAAACCGCATTACTCAAATCAAAACGAATGACACTGACGGCTATCAAGCCATCCAGATCACCACAGGTGAGCGTCGTGACAGCCGCGTAACAGCAGCACAAAAAGGTCACTTTGCTAAAGCAGGCGTTAAAGCCGGCCGCGGTGTGTGGGAATTTCGTGTTACAGAAGAAGAACTTGAAGGACGTGAAGCGGGTAGCGAAATTGCTGCTGACCTATTTGAAGCAGGGCAACTTGTTGATGTTACAGGTCAAAGTAAAGGTAAAGGCTTCCAAGGTGGCGTAAAACGTCATAACTTTAGTATGCAAGATGCTACACACGGTAACTCAGTATCGCATCGCGTATTGGGTTCCACAGGTCAGAACCAAAGCCCAGGTAAAGTTTTCAAAGGTAAGAAAATGCCAGGGCAAATGGGTAACAAACGTGTTACCGTTCAAGGACTTGAAGTCGTGTCAGTAGACGCTGAAAAAGGTCTTCTCGTCATTAAAGGTGCCATTCCAGGTGCCAATGGTGGCGATGTCATCGTACGTCCGTCAATCAAAGCCTAAGCAAGGGGATTAACGTGAATTTAAAAACTGTTACAGGCGCAGCGGTTGAGCTGTCTGACACGGCATTTGGTCGTGAATTCAACGAAGCCCTCGTTCACCAAGTCGTCACTGCTTATTTAGCAGGCGCACGTCAAGGTACCCGCGCACAAAAGACTCGTGCTGAAGTTTCTGGCGGTGGTAAAAAACCATGGCGTCAAAAAGGTACTGGCCGTGCACGTGCTGGTTCTACTCGTAGCCCAATTTGGGTTGGTGGTGGTCGAGCGTTTGCTGCCAAGCCACAAGACTGGTCACAAAAAGTGAACCGTAAAATGTATCGCGGTGCGATGCAGTGTATCTTAGCTGAATTAGTTCGCCAAGACCGTCTAATTTTAGTTGACAGCATCACTGTGTCAGCGCCAAAGACAAAAGAATTAATTAGCAAATTGGCAGAACTTAATGCACCACGTGCATTAATCGTGACCAATGAAGTTGATGAGAATCTATACTTAGCTGCCCGCAACATTCCACATGTGAATGTTCTAGGTACTAACGAAGTGGATCCAGTTAGCTTGATTGCGTTTGATAAAGTCATCATGTCTGTTGACGCAGCGAAACAATTTGAGGAAGCACTAGCATGAACAACGCAAGACTTTATCAGGTCTTAAAAGGGCCTGTGTTCTCAGAGAAATCTCAGCTGTTAGGTGACTCGTTAGGTGTTCAAGTTTTCAAAGTTGATAACAATGCCACCAAGCGTGAAATCAAAAAAGCAGTCGAGTTAATGTTTGAAGGTGTGGAAGTTACTAAGGTAAACACCTTAAATGTTAAAGGTAAAACAAAGCGCTTTGGTCGCACTGTAGGTCGTCGTAATGACTATAAAAAAGCCTATGTGACGTTAAAAGCTGGTCAAGATGTACAAATGGCTGATGCTGGTGAAGAGATTGCAGATAATGCAGCTTCTACTAGCGAAACAGCGAACAACGAATAAGGATACAAATCATGCCTATCGTAAAAGCAAAGCCAACATCACCAGGTCGCCGTTTTGTTGAAAAAGTGGTGCATCCACACCTTTACAAAGGTCGTCCGCATGCCCCACTTGTTGAAGCACAAGGTAGATCAGGTGGTCGTAATAACAATGGTCGTATTACATCACGTCACATTGGTGGTGGACACAAGCAACACTATCGTATTATCGACTTCAAACGTACTAAAGACAATATCCCAGCAACGGTAGAGCGTATCGAATACGATCCAAACCGTACTGCACATATTGCCCTTCTTAAGTATGCTGATGGTGAGCGTCGTTATATCATCGCTCCTAAGAAACTTAAAGTTGGCGATACAGTATTGTCAGGTGAAGCATCACCAATCCGTCCAGGTAACTGTTTACCTCTAAAAAATATTCCTGTTGGTACTACCATCAGTAATATTGAACTAAAAATCGGTAAAGGCGCGCAAATGGCTCGCTCAGCTGGTGCTTCAGTTCAGTTACTAGGTAAAGAAGGTATTTACGCAATCCTACGTCTACGTTCAGGCGAAACTCGTCGTGTACACGTAAATTGCCGTGCCGTTATCGGTGAAGTTTCAAACACTGAAAATAACCTAAAATCACTTGGTAAAGCAGGTGCATCTCGTTGGCGTGGTGTTCGCCCAACGGTTCGTGGTACTGCGATGAACCCAGTAGATCACCCACACGGTGGTGGTGAAGGTCGTACAATGGGTAAACATCCAACAACGCCATGGGGTCAGAAGACTAAAGGTCTTAAAACGCGTTCTAACAAGCGTACTGACAGTATGATCATCCGTCGCCGTCGCGCCAAGAAGAAATAAAGGAAAATTTCATGCCTCGTTCATTGAAAAAAGGTCCATTCATTGATGCGCATCTGTTTGCCAAAGTAGAAAAAGCTGTAGAGTCAAACTCACGCAAGCCTATTAAAACTTGGTCACGTCGCTCGATGATTCTGCCACAAATGGTTGGTCTAACAATTTCTGTTCACAACGGCCGTACACATGTACCGGTTATCATTAGTGAGCAAATGGTTGGCCATAAACTAGGTGAATTTGCCCCGACTCGCACTTATCGCGGTCATGGCTTTGACAAGAAAGCAAAAAAATAAGGTGCTCACTATGGAAGTAACTGCAAAATTACGCGGTGCCGCCATTTCGGCACAGAAAGTTCGACTTGTCGCAGATGAAGTTCGTGGTAAGTCTATTGAGCGTGCTTTGGATATCCTTGCGTTCAGCAATAAAAAAGGCGCAGTATTCGTTAAGAAATGTCTTGAGTCTGCTATCGCAAACGCTGAACACAACCACGGTTTAGATATCGATACGCTTAAAGTATCAACTATCTATGTGGATGAAGGCATCACGCTAAAGCGTATCCTACCACGTGCAAAGGGTCGTGCTGATCGTATCAGTAAACGTACCTGTCACATCACTGTTAAGGTAGGAGAATAACTCATGGGACAAAAAGTACATCCAATCGGAATTCGTCTTGGCGTTGTAAAAAAACACAATGCTAACTGGTATGCAGACCCAAAACAGTATTCTGAATACCTACTTAACGATCTTCAAGTACGTGACTATCTTCGTAAGAAGCTAGACAATGCTATGATTAGCCACATTATGATCGAGCGTCCTACTGGCGCAGCTAAGATCACAATTTCAACGGCTCGTCCTGGTATCGTTATTGGTAAAAAAGGCGAAGATATTGAGAAGTTACAAAAAGAATTAACCAAAATGATGGGCGTACCTGCTCAGGTTAATATCGAAGAAATCACTTCTCCAGATTTAGATGCTCGTCTAGTTGCTGAAGGTATCGCCAGCCAACTAGAGCGCCGTGTTATGTTCCGTCGTGCGATGAAGCGCGCCGTTCAAAACAGCATGCGCTCTGGTGCTCAAGGTATTAAAGTAGAACTGTCTGGTCGTTTAGGTGGTGCTGAAATCGCTCGTACTGAGTGGTATCGTGAAGGTCGTGTACCTTTACATACGCTACGTGCTGATATCGATTATGCATCAGTTCGTGCAGAGACTACTTACGGAACCATCGGTGTTAAAGTATGGGTATTCCGTGGTGAAATTCTAGATGGTATGGATAGCGTTTATAATCCTCCTAAAGAAGATAAGACTCGTGCGCCAAAACGTCGCGGCCGTAGTAACAGCAACCGCCGCAATTCAGACAGAGCAAACACAGATAGAGGTTAAGCTATGTTACAACCAAAACGTACCAAATTTCGTAAAATGCATAAAGGGCGTAACACGGGTTTAGCACATCGTGGTAGCACCGTTGCATTTGGTCAGTTTGGCCTAAAATCAGTTGGTCGTGGTCGTATGACAGCACGTCAAATTGAAGCGGCACGTCGTACCATCACTCGTAAAGTAAAACGTGGTGGTAAGATCTGGATCCGTGTATTCCCTGACAAGCCAATTACTAACAAACCATTAGAAGTTCGTATGGGTAAAGGTAAAGGTCCTGTTGAGTACTGGGTATGCGAAATCAAACCAGGTAAAATGCTTTATGAGATCGAAGGGGTTTCAGAAGAGTTAGCCCGCGAAGCGTTCACGCTTGCAGCAGCTAAGCTTCCCTTCAAAACTACCATTGTTAAGCGGACGATAATGTAATGAAGATCAGTGAATTACGAGACAAATCAGTAGAAGAGCTGACTGGATTACTAGATGAGAAGCAACTTGATGCTTTCCGTCTTCGTATGGCAAAAGCCACCGGTCAACTAGGTAGCACCCACGAAGTCAGAGCCAATCGCCGTGCGATCGCTCAGATCAAGACTTTGATTAATGAAAAACAAAGAGGCGCCTAATGAGTGACGATATTCAACAAACCGAAGTTTCGGGCACAGGTGTAGGTATTGTTACTGGTAAGGTTGTCAGTAACAAGATGGACAAGTCCATTACAGTATTGATTGAGCGTAAAGTTCGTCACCCACTATATGGCAAACAGATCCGTCGTTCTACAAAAATTAAAGCCCATGATGAAAATAACGTCTGTAAAGAAGGTGATGTGGTTCGTATTATTGAAACCCGTCCTATCTCTAAGACTAAGTCTTGGAAATTAGTAGACGTTGTGGAAACAGCGGAAAAAATATAAGCAAATTGCAATTGGCATTAATTACTGGTAGAATACGTCCCCTTGTGGTGACTTACCAAATTAGTGAGTACTTCATGTGATTTTTATAATTGCATGAAGTTATTCACCAGTATAGTTATTGCCTATTGTATATGATTGGAGTAACGCGATGATTCAGACTGAAACAATTCTGGAAGTTGCAGATAATAGTGGTGCACGACGTGTACAGTGTATTAAGGTTCTTGGCGGTTCACATCGTCGTTATGCCTCTGTCGGTGACATCATTAAAGTATCTGTTAAAGAAGCAATTCCACGTGGTCGTGTTAAGAAAGGCGATGTAATGAATGCTGTGGTTGTACGTACCAAAAAAGGTGTACGTCGTCCAGATGGTTCAGTACTTCGTTTTGATGACAACGCTGCTGTATTGCTTAACCAGAATAAAGCCCCGATTGCCACTCGTATCTTTGGGCCGGTAACTCGTGAACTACGTGGTGATCAATTCATGAAGATTGTATCACTAGCACCAGAAGTACTGTAGAGGTAACCCATGGCTAAATTACGTAAAGGCGACAATGTCATTGTTATTGCTGGGAAAGATAAAGGCAAACAAGGCACTGTGCTAGCGGTAAAAAATGACCGTATCAAAGTTGAAGGCATTAATATTGTAACCAAACACCAAAAGCCAAATGCGGCAACTGGTGCTGAAGGTGGCATTGTTAAGCAAGAAGCATTTTTACATATTTCAAACGTCGCAATTTTTAATGCGCAAACCCAAAAAGCTGATCGTATTACTTATCAGTTTGACGATGAAGGCAACAAAAAACGTGTCTATCGCTCAAACGGTGAAGTAGTGGCGACTGCGTAAAACACTAAGGGTGTAATAGCAATGGCTAGATTAAAATCACTATACAATGACCAGTACAAGCAACAGATCAAAGATGAACTAGGCTTGGAAAACGTCATGCAAGTACCAAAAATCACCAAAATTACTCTTAACATGGGTGTTGGCGGTGCTTCACAAGACAAGAAGCTTTTAGAAGGTGCCGTAGCGGACATGACTGCAATTGCAGGCCAGAAGCCGGTAATTACTAAAGCTCGTAAATCTGTCGCTGGCTTTAAAATTCGTGAAGAATGGCCAATTGGCTGTAAAGTGACACTTCGTGGCGAGCAAATGTATGAGTTTTTAGATCGTCTCATTGCTATTGCTATCCCACGTATCCGTGACTTCCGCGGCTTTTCACCAAAAGCATTCGACGGTCGTGGTAACTACTCGTTAGGTATTAAAGAGCAAATCGTTTTCCCAGAAGTTGATTATGATAAAATTGATCGCCTTCGTGGGCTTGATATCACTATCACGACATCTGCTCAGGATGACGAGCAGGGTCGCGCACTGCTTAAAGCATTCGGCTTCCCATTCAAATAGGAATAAAGCATTATGGCAAAAAAGAGCATGATTAATCGCGAATTAAAGCGCGAGAAAATGGTTGCTAAGTATGCTGAGAAGCGTGCAAAGCTTAAGGCAATCATCGGCGATGTTAATGCAAGTGACGAAGAAAGAATGGAAGCCATTCTTGAACTTCAGTCTCTTCCACGTAACTCGTCTCCAGTAAGACTACGTAATCGTTGTGGTGTAACTGGCCGTCCTCATGGTTACTTCCGTAAGTTTGGTTTATCACGTAACATTTTACGCGAACGCGTAATGCAAGGTGATGTTCCAGGCGTTCGTAAAGCTAGTTGGTAAGGGAGTAATACTATGAGTATGCAAGATACAGTTGCTGATATGCTAACCCGTATCCGTAACGCACAAATGGCACGTAAAGTTTCTGTTGCTATGCCAAGCTCAAAACTACGTAAGTCAATTGCTGACCTACTGGTTCAAGAAGGTTACATCGCTTCTGCTGAAGTAACTGACGAAGGCAATGGCAAAGCAACACTAAGTATCGAATTGAAATACTTCGAAGGCAAGCCTGTTATCGAAGTAATCAAACGCTACAGCCGTCCAGGTTTACGTCAATACCGCGGTAAAGACGCTATCCCATCGGTACAGCAAGGTTTAGGCGTTGCGATTGTTTCTACCAGTAAAGGTATCATGAGCGATCGCGCTGCTCGTGCTGCTGGCATCGGTGGTGAAATCATCGCATTTGTTGCTTAAATCATAATTTGTATTATTTAACTTTTTAAAACATTATTAATCAGGTATAATGGGCGCCTTTATTTAGGCCCCAAGTTTTGATTACTAATAAAAAGCTTAAGTAATATAGAGCTGATTATTTAAATTAACAGGCCTAGTGCCTGTTAATTTTTTCATAATCATTCGTTATTTATCTGTTATTAAGGAATATTCCTATGTCTCGTGTGGCTAAAGCCCCAGTAGCACTGCCTAATGGCGTAAGTGTTACTTTGAACGGTCAGCAGGTTGAAGTTAAAGGCAGTAAAGGTACTATGTCTTTACACCTGCATGATTTGGTCGAGCTAAAACAAGAAGATAGTCAACTGATCTTATCACCTGTTTCTGACTCTAAAGAAGCTTGGATGCACACTGGTACTATGCGTTCAACTTTGAATAACTTCGTTATCGGTGTTTCTGAAGGTTTTGAAAGAAAACTTCAGTTGATTGGTGTTGGTTACCGTGCACAAGTTACGGGTAATAAAATCACCCTAAACGTAGGTTACTCACATCCAGTTGAATACATCCTTCCTGAAGGTGTAACTGCTGAAACGCCAAGCCAAACTGAAATCATTTTAAAATCAAATGATAAGCAGGCACTAGGTCAAGCTGCTGCGAAAATCCGTGGTTATCGTCCGCCTGAGCCATATAAAGGTAAAGGTATTCGCTATAGTGACGAGCATGTGGTTCGTAAAGAAGCTAAGAAAAAATAAGGTGAAATGACATGTTTGATAAAAAAGCTGCTCGCTTACGTCGAGCTAAAAAAACACGTGCCCACATCCGTCATTTGGGTGTGCATCGGTTAGTTGTTAACCGTACTCCACGCCATATCTATGCTCAGATCATTTCTCCAACTGGCGGAGAAGTATTAGCACAAGCCTCAACGCTTGACGCTTCATTACGCTCTGGCGCTACTGGTAACGTTGACGCAGCTGCTGCTGTAGGTAAACTTATCGCTGAACGTGGAACATCTGCTGGTATCACTAAAGTTGCTTTCGACCGTAGTGGTTTCAAATACCACGGCCGCGTTAAAGCATTAGCTGACGCCGCTCGTGAAAATGGATTGGAGTTTTAATCATGGCTAAAGTAGAACAAAACGACGGTTTAGTAGAAAAATTAGTTTCTGTTGACCGTGTATCGAAAGTTGTAAAAGGTGGTCGTATCTTCTCATTCACAGCATTAACTGTTGTTGGTGATGGTAATGGCCGTGTTGGTTTTGGACGTGGTAAAGCTCGTGAAGTTCCAGCTGCTATCCAAAAAGCACTTGAAGCTGCAAAACGCAACATGATCACTGTTGATCTTGATGGCGCTACTTTACAGCATCCTATTATTGCCCGTCATGGTGCAAGTAAAGTATACATGCAGCCAGCTAACGAAGGTACTGGTGTAATCGCCGGTGGCGCAGTACGTGCTGTACTAGAATCTGCTGGTGTAGAAAACGTATTAACTAAATGTTATGGTTCAACGAACCCAACTAACGTAGTACGTGCAACATTCAATGGTTTACGTGATATGTCGTCACCTGAAAAGGCGGCTGCAAAACGTGGTAAATCTGTAGACGAAATCTTGGGCTAACCATTATTTAGATATTAAAGTAGGTGAGTTACGATGAAAACAATGAAAGTTACTCAAATTAAATCTGGTGCCCATCGCCTCAAGAGCCACAAAGCTTGTCTTATGGGCCTTGGTTTACGCCGTATTGGACATACAGTTGAAGTTGAAGACACGCCTTCAACCCGTGGAATGGTGAATCGCATCAATTACATGGTTAAAGTGGAGGAAGCGTAATGGGACTTAAATTAAACGAATTATCACCAGGCGTAGGCGCCAAAAAAACTGCACACCGTAAAGGTCGTGGTATCGGTTCTGGCCTAGGCAAAACTGGTGGCCGTGGTGTTAAAGGTCAAAAATCACGTTCAGGTTCAGGCGTTCGTCGTGGATTTGAAGGTGGCCAAATGCCATTATTCCGTCGTGTACCAAAATTTGGTTTCACAAGTCAAATGGCATTAACTACTGCTGAAGTTCGTCTGTCTGAACTGAACAAGATTGACGGCGACGTAGTAAGCGTTGAGACTTTGAAAGCGGCAAACATTATCCGTCATGACATGAAACGTGCGCGTATCATCCTATCAGGCGAGATTACTAAAGCTTATACATTCAAAGGTGTTAAAGTAACTAAAGGTGCTAAAGCTGCTATTGAAGCTGCCGGCGGTACTGTTGAAGTTACTGAGGGTACTGAGGAGTAATTTAGATGGCTAAGCAATCTGCGCCTACCTCTGCAATTCCGATGAACCCGCTCGTTTTTATTCGTAAATATGATGAGCTATGGAATCGTCTGTTATTTTTGATAGGGGCGCTGGTTGTCTACCGTTTAGGTTCACATATCCCAGTTCCTGGTATTAATCCGGTTAGCCTAGCTGACTTATTCTCTCGCAATGAAAACACCATCTTAAGCATGTTCAACATGTTCTCAGGTGGTGCTTTAGAGCGAATGTCAATTATGGCTTTGGGTATCATGCCTTACATCTCAGCTTCTATTATCGTACAGATGATGTCGGCGGTACTACCGTCGCTTGAAGCTTTGAAAAAAGAAGGAGAGGCCGGTCGTCGTAAGCTAAACAAGTATACGCGACAAGGGACTCTCTTTTTGGCATCTATTCAAGCCATATTTATGTGTACCGGATTAATCAGTCAAAACCTGACTTTATCCTCAGGGTTAACCTTTTATATTCCTGCTGTGAGCTCTCTTGTAGCAGGCGCCATGTTCTTGATGTGGCTTGGTGAGCAAATTACAGAACGCGGTGTGGGCAATGGTATTTCAATGCTTATTTTTGCAAGCATTGTATCCAGTGTGCCTAGTATGTTAGGTCAGTCTTTCGAAATGGTCAAAAATGACCCTCAAAGTCTGATTGTACTGCTGATATTTGCGGTATTAGGCATTGCAGTGACTGCAGGTATTGTGTTTATTGAACGAGCACAGCGCCGCATCCCTGTTAACTATGCGCAAAAACAGCAACTAGGTCGTAAAATTTATGCCGATCAGCAGTCGCATTTGCCACTGAAGATTAATATGGCCGGCGTTATCCCAGCGATTTTTGCCAGCGCTTTATTAATGTTCCCAGCAAGTCTGGGGCAGTGGGTAGGTAACTCTGCCGATCCTAGTACATGGCAGCAAATTCTACAAACCATGTCATTAGTTCTCGCACCGGGTCAGCCATTATATTTGGTTTTATTTGGTGCAATGATTATTTTCTTCTGTTATTTCTACACGGCATTGGTATTTAGTCCACGTGAAGTAGCAGAGAACTTGAAACGTAGTGGGGCATACATTCCTGGCATTAGACCTGGTCTGCAAACTCAGCGTTATTTAGATCACGTATTAAACCGCTTAACCTTCATTGGGGCGATTTATATGACGGCGATTTGTTTAATGCCAATGCTACTACAGTCTTCATTTGGCATACCATTCCACTTAGGTGGGACATCACTTTTAATTATGGTAGTCGTGGTTATGGATTTCATTTCACAGCTACAGGCTCACTTAATGACACATCAGTATCATGATCAAACACTGATTAGATAGGTCTTAACTTTATCCTTAAAATCGCTAAAAAGTGTTTGTTCAATAGGAGAAAATTATGAAAGTTCAAGCATCTGTTAAGAAAATTTGTGGTAGCTGTAAAGTAGTTCGCCGTAAAGGTAAAGTACATGTTATCTGCAAAGCAGAACCACGTCATAAACAGCGTCAAGGTTAATCAGTAATTTTTGAGTATTTTAGACACGTTTAGAATACTATTTACGAATTAAACTTGAAAAATAAAGGCGGATGAGCTATCATCCGCCACTTGCCGTCGTTTACTAACTTTTATTTGGCTTTTGGCGTTAAAACCAGTTGACCAAAGACAAGATACAGTAAATGGCAAAATCTGAAACATAAGTCTCAAGATTATTTTTAATATAATAAAGACTCATTTTTCATAACTGGAGAGAAATCAATGGCTCGTATTGCCGGCGTCAACATCCCGGATAACAAGCATGCAGTGATTTCATTGACTTATATTTTTGGTATTGGCCGTACTACCGCTAAGAAAATCTTAGACACGGTTGGCATTGCTCCTACTACCAAAATCAGTCAATTAGATGACGCACAGCTTGATGCTATCCGTGCAGAAGTTGGTAACTACATGACAGAGGGTGACCTACGTCGTGAAGTTTCAATGAATATCAAGCGTTTGGTCGATTTAGGTTGTTACCGTGGCATCCGCCATCGTCGTAACTTACCTGTAAGAGGTCAAAACACGAAGAACAACGCTCGTACTCGTAAGGGTCCGATTCGTTCAATTAAAAGATAATTAACTTAGGAAGCTAAAAGATGGCAAAAGACACCCGTGGTCGTAAAAAAACGGCACGTCGTTCGGTATCCGAGGGCGTAGCCCACATTCATGCGTCTTTTAATAACACCATTGTAACGATTACTGATCGTCAAGGTAATGCATTGGCTTGGGCCACCTCAGGTGGACAAGGCTTCCGTGGTTCACGTAAATCTACACCATTTGCAGCCCAGGTTGCAGCTGAAGTTGCTGGTAAAGCAGCTCAAGAAACTTATGGTGTAAAAAATGTCGATGTTCTGGTTAAAGGTCCAGGACCGGGTCGTGAGTCTGCGGTAAGAGCTTTAGGTGCATTAGGTTATAAAATTAACAGCATATCTGATGTAACCCCAATCCCACACAACGGTTGCCGTCCGCCTAAAAAGCGTCGCGTATAAACTATTGTTGCCGTATATTGTGCCGAACGTATTGGCAGATATACGGTGTGTGTATTAAGACGAAATTACCGTTACAAGTTACTATTAAGACGTAACTCAAGGAGACACAAGCATGGCCCGTTATATTGGTCCAAAATTAAAGTTGTCGCGTCGTGAAGGTACTGATTTACAATTAAAATCAGGTGTTAAGCCTTATGACGTTAAAACTAAAAAAGCAGGTCGCGTACCTGGCCAACATGGCAACACTCGCAATAAAGCTTCTGAATACTCGTTACAGCTTCGTGAGAAGCAAAAAGTTAAGCGTATGTATGGCGTTTTAGAGCGTCAGTTCGCTAACTACTATAAAGAATCTGCACGTGCTCGTGGCGCAACTGGTGAACACCTATTGCAAATGCTAGAGCGCCGTTTAGACAACGTTGTATATCGTATGGGCTTTGGCTCAACTCGTGCAGAAGCACGTCAGTTAGTAAGCCACCGTGCGGTTATGATTAAAAAAGCTGGTCGCGATGAGTTTGTTCGTGTGAACATTCCATCAATCCAAGTTCAAGATGGTGACGTTATCGCCATTCATGAAAAAGCGAAAGAACAGTTACGTATTAAGAATGCTATCGAACTTGCCACTCAACGTGGTATCCCTGAGTGGTTAGAAGTTGATCATAGCAAAATGCAAGGTACATTTAAGCAAGCTCCAGATCGTATTGATCTACCTGCAGAAATCACCGAAAGCTTAATCGTTGAATTGTATTCTAAATAATCGCTAACAATAATTTGATTAACTAATCGAGGTGACAATATGATGCTAAATGCTACCGAGTTTCTGACCCCTAATGCCATTAATGTGGATGCGGTTGACGAAACCAATGCAAAAGTCACGCTCGAGCCGTTAGAACGCGGCTTTGGGCATACCCTAGGTAATGCCCTTCGTCGCATTCTTTTATCTTCATTGCCTGGTGCAGCGGTTATTGAAGCAGAAATCGAAGGAGTTGATCATGAATATTCAACTCTTGAAGGTCTGCAAGAAGACGTTTTAGATTTATTGTTAAATCTAAAAGGTCTTGCGATTACTATGCACGATCAAAATGAAGTGTTTTTAACACTAGACAAAAAAGGTCCTGGCATTATCACTGCGGCAGATATCGAACTGCCACACAACGTTGATATTGTTAACCCTGAATTGGTTCTAGGTACGCTAGGTGACCGTGGTCATCTAAAAATGCGCTTACGTGTGGTTATGGGTCGTGGTTACGAGCCTGCTAACCTACGCCGTGAAGATGGTGACACGAAGGCCATTGGTCGCTTGAAATTGGATGCTAGCTTTAGCCCAGTTTCACGTGTGGCTTATCAAGTTGAAAATGCTCGTGTTGAACAGCGCACGGATCTTGACCGTCTGATCATTGAACTAGAAACCAATGGCACGATCGATCCTGAAGAAGCAATTCGCAAAGCAGCAACTATTTTGCAGCAACAAATCTCTATTTTTGTAGATTTAGAAGCAGAAGAAGCGCCAGAGCCTGTGAAAGAGAAAGAAGAGGTTGACCCTGTACTATTACGTCCAGTGGATGACCTTGAACTAACGGTTCGCTCAGCCAACTGTTTAAAAGCTGAAAACATTTACTATATCGGCGATTTGGTTCAGCGTTCAGAGACTGAACTGCTTAAAACACCAAACCTTGGTAAGAAATCATTAACCGAAATTAAAGACGTTTTAGCGTCTAAAGGTCTTGAACTGGATATGCGCCTAGAAAACTGGCCACCAGCAGATCTACGTGTTGATGACCGTTTTTCTTACCGTAGCCGTTAAACTATTAAGGATATTTGACCATGCGACATCGTAAGAGTGGAGTTAAGCTGGGTCGCACCGGCAGCCATCGTAAGGCAATGTTCCAGAACATGACAAACTCTCTGTTTGAGCATGAACTGATCAAAACAACATTACCTAAAGCTAAAGAGCTTCGCCGTGTAGCTGAGCCTCTAATTACTTTGGCAAAAGAAGATTCTGTAGCCAACCGCCGTTTAGCATTCAGCCGTATGCGTAACAAAAATATGGTTGGTAAGTTATTTGGTACATTAGCACCACGTTATCAAGCGCGCCCAGGTGGATACATCCGTATCATCAAATGTGGCAACCGTGATGGTGACAATGCACCAATGGCTTATGTTGAACTGGTAGACCGCGACTAATTTTTATTGGTTGTTGGCCAGTCCATCTGCTACAAAAAACCTCAGTAGCTTTATAAATTCTGTTTTACATAATTTATAAAGTAGCTGGGGTTTTCTTATGTCCTAAAAAAAGCTTATATTTGTCCTAAAAAAGCTTAGGTTGTCCTCACTGACTTCAAATACTCGATGTAGACACCAAGCCTAAAGATATAAATAAAAAATAACGGACTAACATTCATTAGCCCGTTATCTCAATTCTAGCGTTAACTGTACCCTATATCATCTTTGATCTACACCATTTTACTCAAGAATTTGACTGGCATCACCAGCACCTTGACGCACTAATTGTGGGGGGAAGACAGTCATATCCACTATGGTGGTCAGCTTGGTGGTTAGCACACCGGCGTTAATCATGACATCAATATTATTACCCAGCTTGTCTTCAATATCGAAGGGATCATCTAGTGCCAATGGGGTAGAGGGCAAGATAAGCGAACTGGTCAAAATCGGTTCACCCATAGCCTCTAGCAGCATCTGCGCTATCGGGTTAGAGGGCACACGAATACCAATGGTTTTTTTCTTGGGATGCGATAACTTCTTTGGCACATCTTTGGTGGCATCTAGAATAAAAGTGATTGGCGCGGGAGTGGATGCTTTTAACAGCTTAAACTGCTGATTATCTACGGTAGCGTAGGTGGCAATTTCGCTTAAATCTCGGCACAACAGTGTAAATTGATGCTTATCATCGAGTTGACGAATTAAACGCAGCTTCTCAATGGCCTCTTTTGAGCCAATTTTGCAGCCAAAAGCATAGCTGGTATCAGTAGGGTAGACGATCAGCTGATCAAGGTTTAATGCATCCACAGTTTGGCTGATAAGTCTGGGCTGAGGGTTTTCGGGGTGAATGTATAAAGTTTGCATAAGATGCCTCCTGATAACTAAGGTCAATCCTGATGCTGCTTTGAGCTTGCGATACAGGCTGCATTGTAGCGCCTTTAGAATCGCACAGTTAAAAGTTAGCCATTATGACCCTAGACTAGGTTATTTATAATTGTCTAATGAGTTAAATTGGGCAATTAATTAGTTGGGTGTCTAAGCTATAGTATCATGACACAAGTAGGCTAGAGCTGTTAACAGTATTTTTGCATCTTTGGGCAGGGTTTGTGGGGCGTTAAGGTAACTGAGCGCTTGGTTATAAACGTCAATAGCAAAAGTGCTCTGACTGGTATCAAAGTTGGCATGTAGGTTGTCTTGTGAGACCCGAAAGCGTCGTTGGCACATTAGGCTAAGTAGGCATTCTATAGCTTGCGGCTTAATCTCTACTTGCTCAAATGCATGCTGTTGGGCTTCTGTACGCCCATCGGGGGCATACCAGTAGCCAAAGTCGGACAACGTGCGTCTGCGGGCACCTGCCAAGCTCCAGTGACTGATTTCATGTAGAGCGCTTTGAAAAAAGCCATGTGCAAACTCGATACGTGCAGGTTGTCCATCAACTGATGGAAAATACTCAGGTTCAAAGTCGCCGCGTACTAAGGTGACGTTTTGAGTGGCAAATAAAGTATTAAACACAGCAATAAGCCAGTCCACCTTCACAGCCTCTATCTGCTCATCTGTTAGATTGACCAAATTAAGTGTTTGCTGCGTAATGTGTTGCCATTGGAATTTGAAACGAGATAACGCTTTAGGCATAGTGCTTGGCATCTCTTGCAGCAGCGTATTGGCCAAAGCGGTTATGGGTAGGTCACAAAAATTAATCACAGACATGGCTTTAATGATCCAAAGAAAATGGCAAGCGGCTATTTTAGCAAGTTAATTGCCGCTGACAACCTTATCCTCGCTTAGCAATGAGCGATATCATTTTTAAAAAAGAGAGAAGTATGACAAAATACACCAAGGATACGAAATCCACTAACTTAACGGATTTGAACGTGAGCAATAATACTGAAAAAAGTGCACAGCAGTTACCTAATCACGTCAATTTAGAGAAGTGGGAAGATGCCGGCTATGTTTGGTCAGGTAGCATTACCCCACGTCTGCTAAAGCGATTGGTAGATATTGTCCCTGAAGACTATCAAGATAAGCCCATTGACTTAAGATGTGAGCTGAAAAAACAAGGTCAGTTATTGACCCTAGAGATGCAGTTCACAGGCGATATTTGGGTGACGTGTCAGCGCTGTCTTAATCCACTGAACATCGATGTCACTCACGATGCGCAGCTGATACTATTACAGCGTGAAGAGCAAGAAAGCTTGGTGGATGAGTCTGATGATTATCTGCTGCTAGAGGAGCTGCTCGCCGATCAGCCTGAGAATAAAAAAGGCGATCGCCTGCTACCACTAAAAAAACTGGTCGAGGATGAGTTGCTTTTAGATGTCCCTTTATCTGCCAAACATGATGATTGTGAAATGGCAGTAGAGCAGGTCGGTGAAATTATCGAAGAGGAAGCAGAAAACCCATTTGCCGCACTCGAAGCACTCAAAGGTAAGCTTTAAAACTTGATCTTAGCACGTGCTCATCTGATTGATTAGATCTCGTAAAACTTGCAAAGTGAATACCCCTTTATTTTATGGAACAAAGCGAGTATAATCTCTCGTTTATTATTCCCAGATTTTAAACCTATTTGATTTTTAATAAGAGTTGCTCTTATTGAGGTCAATAGAGAACTCATTTTGCTAAGTGAGCTTATTGTATTTTAGATAAATTTTTATTTAAAATATGGCGCTCACCGCCAAAGCATATTTTAAAATAGGAGCAAGACCCATGGCTGTTCAAAAAAGTCGTAAAAGCCGCTCACGCCGTGATATGCGTCGTTCACACCACCATATGGAAGTTGCTGAGCTAAGCATCGATGCTGCCACTGGTGAAAAACATCGTCGTCACCATATGACTAAAGATGGTTTTTACCGTGGCCGCCAATTGTTTAAAGCGAGTCAAGAAGACTAACTCATAATCATTTTAAATGATTATGGTTAGATATAAGAGCTAAGCCTTACTAATGACCCTTTTATCATTAGTGGCGCTTGGCTCTTTTTTTATGAGTATATTTAGGGATAAGAAGGCTTATAATGTCACTAAAAGCGTCGCAAGCAGTTAAAAAACAAGGTCAACTGGATGTGCCTCGTCGCATTGCGGTTGTTTTTCCTGGGCAAGGTTCACAAACTGTCGGTATGCTAAATGAGCTGAGCGAAGCGTATCCTATCGTCAAAGAGACGTTTGCTGAAGCGAGTGAAGCATTAGGGTTTGATTTGTGGGCAGTGTGTCAAGATGAGGCTGAATTAGGTAAGACTGAGAACACTCAGCCTGCGTTATTAACCGCCAGTATTGCCGTTTGGCGTATTTTGCAACAAAACACTCAAATTGAACCTCTATTTTTAGCAGGGCACTCTTTAGGAGAGTACAGCGCCTTGTGTGCTGCGGGCTCAATTAGCTTTGCAGATGCTGTAAAATTGGTTCACGCGCGTGGCCACTTTATGCAGCAAGCTGTGGTAGGGGTTGATACTAAGATGGCTGCTGTACTTGGCTTAGATAACAGCCAGGTGATTAGTATCTGTGAGCAAGTAGAGAGCAATAATGATGACACCATCGTGAGCGCTGCCAACTTCAATAGCCCAGGTCAAATCGTGGTTGCGGGCAACTCTGAAGGTGTTGATATCTTAAGCCAACATATCCAATGTATGGGCAAGCGTATAGTGCCGCTCAAGGTGAGCGTACCTTCGCACTGCGCATTGATGCAGCCAGCCACAGAAGCCTTGGCAGAGAAGCTGGCCGAATGCAAATTTGAGCTGCCAAGCATTCCTGTAATTCAAAATAAAAACGCCATGGAAGAAAAAACAATCGCCGGTATAAAAAAGGCGTTAACTGAGCAGCTTAGCCATCCTGTGCTATGGACTCAAACCATGCAAAAACTGGCCGATAAACACATCAATTTAATCATTGAGTGCGGTGCAGGCACGGTTTTGAGTAATTTGGCAAAAAGACAAGACACGCCTATTGCCACTTATCCTACTGATAAGCCAGAGCGACTCGCTAAGCTTTTTGATAAGTTAAATAATGAGGATCTATAATGAGTCGTACAATCACTTTAGTTACAGGTGCCAGTCGTGGTATCGGTAAAGCTATTGCCAAGCGTTTTGCTAAGGAAGGTCACTTTGTGATTGGCACTGCCACAACCGCTGAGGGTGCTCAATCGATTGATGAGTACTTACATGATGCTGGCGGTATTGGTCGCAGCTTGGATGTGACCAATCAAGAAAGTATTGATAAATTATTTGAAGAAATTGAAAGCGTTTATGGTAGCGTGCAAGTATTGGTCAATAACGCAGGTATCACCCAAGATGGTCTGCTCATTCGTATGAAAGATGAAGATTGGGATAAAGTGGTAGACACCAACTTAACCTCAATTTACCGCATGAGTAAGCGGGCAATGCGGGGTATGATGAAAGGGCGCAAAGGTCGTATCATCAATATCACCTCAGTTGTGGGTCAGATGGGTAACGCCGGTCAAGCCAACTATGCGGCTACCAAAGCCGGTGTAGAAGGCTTTAGTCGTACTTTAGCCCGCGAAATTGGTTCACGTCAGGTGACCGTTAACTGTGTGGCCCCAGGTCTTATTGAGACGGATATGACCGATGAGCTTGATGAGCGCCTACTTAATTCTATGTTAGATGCGGTTCCTGTGGGACGTCTGGGCCAGCCTGAAGATGTTGCTGCTGCCGTCTCTTACTTAGCCAGTGATGAGGCGAGCTATGTAACTGGCGCTGTCATTCCTGTCAATGGTGGCATGTACATGTAATATATGCAGGTAAATTGTTAATTAATTAGAATTACGCCGACACTTTTGCTATTATAGGCAACAGATGTACACTTTAGATGAAAGTGGTCGCAATAATTGATAATATAGTGACCCCTATCTAGTAGATCGATGCTAAAGTTCAATGCTTGAGCGGCCACTACAGGTGAAAAGTTTAAGCATTGCCATTATTAGAAAATTTTAAATTACCAATCAGGATGGAGACTCCTATGAGCGAAGAAATTGAATTAAAAGTAAAATCAGCTGTAGCCGAACAGCTAGACGTGAATATTGAAGACATCAAGAGCGATTCTTCATTCATTAACGATCTAGGTGCTGACTCTTTAGACCTAGTTGAACTGGTAATGAACTTTGAAAATGACTTTGATATCACTATCCCTGATGATGATTCAAGTGAATTAACCACCGTTCAAAAAGCAGTAGACTATATCAAGTCAAAATTAGAGTCTTAAGCTTTAATTTGCTGTCAATGACTCGGTTATAGAGGCATTGATAATAAAAGACCATGTACGCACGTACGTGGTCTTTTTTTTGGTGTATTGTTTATGTGCTCAGGCGGCACGCCATTTGTAAGTAATAAAATTTAACAATTAGCTACATTGAAATAGTAATAAATCACAAGGGCAGTGGGTATACTTTAAAAGTGGAAGTCACAAACCAAAATACACAATATTAAAGACTCATTGTTTGCTGCGCTGCTTAAGGTAGTTATCAGTCGGTACTGGCTACTTGGCTGAGATGTGCCTTAGACTTGAGCTAATAATTTTATTTAAAATAATATGTGGCAAATAATATAATCAATAATTTTTAGGAGAAATTCATGGGAATTTTTAGTTTTGCAAAGGATATCGGCGATAAGATTTTTAATCGTGATGATGCCAAAAAAGAAACAGAATCACACGCAGATGCTAATGCAACCCCAGCTGCCTCTACTGAGCCATCAGCACAGTCAGTAGCTAACTTGCTATTAAAGCGTATTCAGCAGCAAAACCTTAACATCACTAATTTAAAAGTTAAGTATAACGCCACCACAGATACTGCTGAAATCAGTGGTAATGCAGAAACTCAAGCAGACCGTGAAAAAGCGATCATCGCTATTGGTAACGTTCAAAACGTTGCTAAAGTTATCGATAACATCGATATCAAGCAAGATGCGCCTGAATCTACGATGTACACTGTAAAATCTGGTGATTCTTTATCTAAGATTGCTCAAGAAGTGTATGGTTCTGCGAATGAATATAACAAGATTTTTGAAGCTAACAAGCCTATGCTAAGTAGCCCAGACAAAATCTACCCAGGCCAAATACTTCGTATTCCTAAGCCTTAATCTGTTTAATAGCTAAGCTTCTCTATCTAAGGCCCTATATTTAAGGTCCTATATCTAAGGCCCTATATTTAAGTTGCTATAGCTAACAGACTACTACAGGGAAACGTAGAAACGCTTAAGCCAAAAAGCCACCAACAACAGTTGGTGGCTTTTTTAGCTTCAAAATAAACACAAATAAACGCTTAAGTGACCTGTCATTGTTTATGATATTTTAAATCCCACATTGAGCCACAGACTTATCAGTTATGACGTTGATGAGTGACGCTTAGCCAGCTGCTCCTTAATGGCCCAGTGAATATGCTCATCTAATACCTCACCATGCTCGCCTAAACGAGAGGTAAGCTTCTCGATGTGTTTGGCATGATAAGGCGCATTACCGATACCAATAGACAGATTACGCAAAAAGTTCACATAACCGGTGCGGCGCAGTGGGCTGCCCTCGGTGCTTTTTAAGAACTGCTGCTCGCTCCACTGCCACAGCTCAATTAATAAGCTGTCATCTAGATTATGGCGGGCATGAAAGTCGTCAATAGGGCTAATTTGAGCATAACGATTCCAAGGACAAATAAGCTGGCAGTCATCACAGCCGAAGACTCGATTACCAATCGCCTTACGGTATGTCTCGTCAATGACGCCATCATGCTCAATGGTCAAATAAGAGATGCAGGCACTGGCTTTGAGCTGATAAGGGGCGACAATCGCTTGAGTGGGACAAATATCTATACAGGCACTACAGCTACCGCAGTGAGCGCTAACGGCCGTATCCTCTGGCAGTGCTAAGCTTAAAAACAGCTCTCCTAAGACAAAAAATGAGCCTGAGTCTTTATTAATCAACAAAGTGTGTTTACCCGTCCATCCCAGTCCTGCCGCATCGGCTAAAGGACGCTCAAATATCGGTGCTGAATCACTAAAGGGACGAAACACAAAAGGGCTATCTACGCCAATATCCAAGTGTTGCCACTGAGGAAGCATGGCTTCAATATTTTGAGCCAGTTTTTTTAGACGCGAGCGCATGGTTTTGTGATAGTCACGTCCTCGGGCGTAGCGGGCAATAATGGCATGATTGGGGCGCAGGTTATCTTCAATACGGCGCGGTGCGGGTGCCGCCTCTAGATAATCCATACGCACTGAGATGATGGTGCGTGAGCCCTCTACCAACAGCGCAGGATTGGCGCGCTTATCATGGTTGCTCTCCATAAAGGTCAGCTGTCCGTGATGTCCTTTCGCCAGCCAGTCACGCAGACCTTGTATTTGTGCTTCAAACAGCGGATTGTCAACGCTAATAAAGCCGCAGTCGGCAAAGCCTAACTTGATTGCCTGCTCACGAATCCACCGCTTGACATCGATGGCATCTTGAAACTCATTGGTCGGTATGGACGCATTTTTGGCAGTTGGCATAGGCGCTGTGGCAGAGGCTGGGGTAGACGACGAGGAGGACATAATAAGACACAATACTCAAAGCTCAATTAAGGGGGTATGATAAGCTATAACTACCCAAATATAAAACCTAAGCTGCCTTGGAGTCTTACTGATATGTCAAAGCAATCTCATTGTGACGCCGCTGCCCGTAGTATTCAGTCTATTCAAGCTAAGGATGCGCTAGTCCCCTTGTACAGCCCTAAGCAGGTATATGGCATAGAAAAAGCGTGGTTTGATGCCGGTAATGACAGCTATGCCCTAATGCAGCAGGCTGCTTGGCAGATTGCTCACTGGATTTACCTCACTTATAGTAAGGCCGGTGATAAGCTAAAGATAGGGGTGTGGGTGGGCCGTGGTAATAATGGCGGTGATGGCTGGCTGGTGGCTGATTATTTGACGCAATTAGGCGCGCAGGTCGCTGTCATTGAAGTGGGGCCAGAGGTCAGTACCGCTGATGCGCTTTTGGCCAAGCAGCAGGCTACAGCGACCTTAAATAACAACAAGCAAGTAATAGAGCAGACATTCACCGGCCATTTAGCGAATCAAACAAGCTTTGCTAAAGTTTGTGAACAATCCGAGTACTTAAGCGCCGATGTCTATGTGGATGCCTTATTTGGTATTGGTCTAGACCGAGCGCCTCAGTCTGCTTATGCCGATGCCATTCGCTATATCAATGCAGCCAAGCAGCACAATCATCGCTTACAAGTGGTCAGTGTGGATGTACCAAGTGGCGTGGTCTCAAGCACAGGTGAGGTCTTCGATGAGCAAGCGGTGAGGGCAGATATTACCTTATGTTTGGTGGCTCGCAAAGTAGGCTTGCACCTAAAAGATGCTATGGACTATACCGGAAAGCTGGTAGATCTGCCGCTGATACCCACAGTGTTGGGCAAGCTGCCACAAGCTTGGCTACAACATCACGCGCAGCCGTTACCTGCGCGTGATCACAATACCCATAAGGGCAGCTTTGGTCATGTACTTATCGCTGGCGGTAATCAGGTCGACGGGTCTCAGGGTATGGGTGGTGCCGCTATTTTATCGGCCAGCACAGCCTTTGCCACAGGTGTGGGTAAGCTGACGGTGGCTTGTCATAAGGCTTTTCATGGCAGTCTAATAGGCGCTGTGCCTAATGCCATGAGTTTAGACTTGCATGATGCCTCAAGCGTAGAGTCTCTTATTGCGCAGTGCGATACCTTGGCAATAGGTATGGGGCTTGGGCGAGATGAGAGTAGTTTTACGCTGTTTGAACGCTACTTGCGTACCGCTTTGCAGCAGTCCATTGCCCTGATCATTGATGCCGATGGTTTGTTTCATTTGGCCAGCTTGGCTAAGCAGGCTCCTGAAATTATTGATCAGCTGATTGCGCATGCTAAGACTCATGAGGTCTGGTATACACCGCACAGTGGTGAGGCAGGGCGATTGCTAGATATATCGGCTGATGAGATAGAAAAAGATCGACTGGCGGCCATCACGCAATTGGCCAATAAATACAATGGCAGCTGGCTGCTCAAGGGTGCAGGCTCATTGGTACTACATAAGGGTGAAATACGAGTCTGTGCAGCGGGCAATGCGGGAATGGCAACGGCTGGCATGGGTGATGTATTGTCTGGGCTGGCCGCAGGGTTACTGGCGCAATCGGTACTGCCTAAGTCTTCTCGCACTCTCATACAAGCGGTCATGATTCATGCAATGGCTGGTGATGTACTTGAGCGCAAAAAAGGAGTTTGGGCGCTACAAGCCAGTGACATGCCGCCTGTGGTAGGACAGATTATGCAGCAGTTAACCCAAGCTCAGTAGCGCTGTGAATATGAGCGCTTATATCGTCCAATATGCTGGCATAGCCAGAGCAAGGGGATGACTTGTAAAAACTAGCAGTACTGCGCCAATAGTTGCTCGGTATTTTCTCGCTTTAGCTCAATCATAGGGGCGGTTAGATAGACTCTTTGGCCAGTAGCATTGAGCGTATATACCTCATCGCCTGTGGTTAAGTGCATTAAATTAACTTGCAGCTTTTTACATTGGGTCTGAATGGTTGGGTCCAAAGTCTTGGGAGGGTGAGGGGCTTGGTTGTTTTTTGCATTGGTACTGCCTGAAGATGACAATAAAGGTGCAGTAAAAGACGACTCAGGCTGGGTTGACGTATTGGTCTGAGGCGGCGCGACAGGGGCGGAGAATTGACCTGGCTTACTGGGCCGGCCATCACCTCTCATCTGTATGATTTCAACCTGAGAGCCTATGTCAGGTGCAAAGTTAGGTGCAAATTGTGAGTACTTTACCTCACCAAATTCTCCCGTAGTTTTATACACCGGCATGGCCCAAGCTGGCAGAGCAACACCTATGCCAAGCGCCGCCACACTTAGTCCATATATGAACGTCCCATTTAACAGTGGCTTGGCAAGCCTATCGTGCATATGGATCCATGGCACAGCCTTAAATAAATACATAAGCACGGTTTATCCTATATGAGCTAAGCAGTGGCAGGCAATAAGCAGTGGGACGCAGTAAGCAACAAGATGTAAATTTTAACCAAATCATCAGGTGACAAATGATTAGTAGCGCTTGATACTCTTGTCTTTTGAAATGGTCTCTTGATGAATAGGAAACTGGCTGTGCTCAGTGACCGACTTTCGGTCATTAAAATAGTGATGCAAAGTGCGTTTTACCGCTTCAAAGGCGATGTCATCCCAAGGAATGTCTTTTTCTTCAAATAAGGCACACTCTAAGCTTTCAGGCCCGACGCCATATTTGCCGTCTTGCAACTGGGTCAGATACAGCACATAGATTTGACCGATATCAGGAATGTCATATAGACAATACAAGTGCGGGTGTGTTGCCACAGCGTCAGCTTCTTCCACAGTCTCCCGAGCGGCGCCTTCTGCCATGGTTTCGCCAATCTCCATAAACCCTGCTGGCAAAGTCCAATAGCCATATCGAGGCTCAATGGCACGGCGGCATAGCAGCACCTTATCTTGTGAGATGACAATGGCGCCACAAATAACCTTAGGGTTTTCATAGTGAATATAATGGCAGTGTGGGCAGACCAAGCGCGGGTTGTGGTCGCCGGCAGGAATTTTATGCTCCGCTAACTGGCCGCATTGCAAACAGTACGCCATAGGGCAGTCCTTATTTTTGAAATTAATCGATTACTTATTATTTTAAGCCGCATTTTTAACGCTTGCTTTGTTAAAAATGAGCAAAAAACAGGCTGGCTACTGATACGCGTTATAGCATTTATCATACATAATTACTAAGGCCAATCTATCATCAAGATAGCATATTTCAGCATAATACGTTAGTCTAACCCTACACTCTTATTTGTTGGCTTACTGTTTATCGCGCCTTATGAAATCCTCTATTGAAACGCTACTTGTACCACAAAATCTGTATCAAAATGAGCACTCACCACGCTTTGAAGAGCTTGCGGTGGTGTTGCCTGAGCAGGTCATTCACTCTAAGCTTAGGCAGCTGGTTGAAAGGGTACAACAGCACACATTGCATGCCACCTTTAAGCAAGACATAGCGGACACCAAGGTTCACACTCAGGCGCAGTTGGCGGCGCACTTCCAAGGCAACTCTCAAGATAATGCCCGTACTACTGAGCAGGGCAAGTCTGCGCATAATCCGTCTCACTCTACAACAACTGATGCTGCAGTTCATGGCATACAATCGGTACTCAAAAAGGAGGTGGCCACGGTCAAGGGTGGCGCACAAACTAAAAATACCGAGTTGTCATCAGGGGATATCAGTCGAGCCCAAAGGATTTTAGATAAGCTGGTCACCACTGACAATGCAGATGCCGCAGTTTTGGTGGTTATTACCAACGAGGCGCATCCTAAAATGCTGCTGACTCGGCGTGCTGCCCACTTAAGCAGCCATGCCGGAGAGGTGTCTTTTGCGGGAGGAAAGCATGACACAGGTGACGGTAATAATGTGGTTACAGCGCTGCGAGAGGCCTGCGAAGAGACTGCTCTACCACCGAGCAAAGCACAGATTGTTGGTCAATTACCAATTCAGGTATCCAAAAAGGGACTGGTGGTGCGTCCTATCGTGGCTTTGGTGGAGCCGCCCATTACCTATGTGCCTGAGCTGGGTGAGATTGCTCGTATTTTTTGGGCTGACTTTGAGACGCTAATCGAGCAGCCCACCACAGACCACATTTTGCCTTATACCATCAATGGCAAGACCCTTAATATAAAGACACCCAGCTGGCGTGTAGATGGTGAAGTGGTGTGGGGGCTGACCGGTCGGGTGCTGGCTGGTTTACTACAGATCGGTTTTGATCGCGAAGTGACTTGGTATTATGAGCCGGTTGACGGCTCTGATTAACCCATCAAACTCTCATCTTCATCTTGAATCTGCATATTTAGCCTTTATCCTTGCCCGTTAAACGGATGGTGCCTGTGTAGATGTTGCGCGGCTCTACGTATCCTTGCTGCGTGGTGTTTATGGCTAAGCTGCCATCCGTATTTATCCCCGTTACCACGCCGTGAATCACCACTGTATCTGAGTGTTTATCTTGGGCGCTTTGTGGTTTGGTCGCTTGAGTGGTGTGAGCGGATAAAGGTGGCTGCTCAATAATGATTGGTCTGCCAGCCAGCACATTGACTGCACTATAGTCTTCAATAAACTGTGTCAGGGCGTAGCTTTGTTGTGAAAACTGTTCAAATTGAGCCACGGCACGCAGCAAGGTGGCGCTCACAGGTATGTATAAATCCTCAGCACGCGGTAAGTGGCCGTGAGCGTCAGAAGGCAGGCTGTTATGGCCGCTGTGAGCATTATCCTTATTGGCTATGTGGGTTTGTTTATAATTTTGGGTTTGCTTAATAATCTGAGTTAGGCTAATGGCCTGATAATCCATGCCTTCTTTGGTGCTGTCACTTAATACAGGCGCAGCCTCGATATTCATACCAACCCCAATAATAACGCCGGTAATCTTATTGTCTGTCACCACAGGCTCAATCAAAATCCCCGCCAATTTATGAAAACTGGTATTGCTTTTATCAGCTGCGGTGGGCGTCTCACCAGCGCTGAGAGACTCAGTGTCATAATAGCCTATGTCATTGGCCCATTTTACCCCGACTATAGGCAAGCCTAGACTGCGGCGCTGACGATTGAGGTTTTGCAGCACTGGCAGGCGGGTGATGTGCAAGCCGACCACCAAGGATAATAGGCCAGACAAAGACGATTGTAAGGGGTGATACAGCGATAGATAGATATTGCCAATAGGTGACTGCCACGTTCGGGTACGCTGGCCACGGCCGGCAGTTTGCATACTGGCAGTGAGTAGATAGGGGCGAGTTTTGTCAATGTCACCATTGGCAAGTTGTTGCATAAGCTCGCTATTGGTAGAGGGGCTGACGGCAACGTGACGGTGTATTAACGGCTGATTGGCGCCTTGATTTAAGACAGACTGTGAAGCAAAGGGCATAACTTGGCCTACAAAATAAATTTAAGGGGCTAATGTGTGAAATCGGCTTTTAAGAGGTTGATAACTGGCGAACAAATAAGGGGAATATTAGCACAGCTGCCACCCAGCTTGCCGATATGTTGCGCTGCATTCGGCTTATTTTATTGATTTTCAAAATTGGTGTTTTGTTATACTGACCCTGCAGGTAAGTTTAAGACTCATTAACTGTGATTTGCTAAGTATTGAATAGGTATCGGCAAAGCGCACAAGGCAGGAAGAAACAAGTATGATGATACTGTGGTTTTTATTGGCAGGAACCTTTGCAGGCGTGTGTGCCGGTCTATTCGGTGTGGGCGGTGGTATGATTATTGTGCCAGCACTGGTGTGGATGTTCACCGCTTATGGCTATTCACCCGATATCATTGCGCATTTGGCAGTGGGCACCTCTCTGGCAACCATTATGGTTACCTCCATCAGCTCTTTGACCGCACACCACAAGCGTGGCGGTGTGCGCTGGGAAGTATGGAAAAATATGGCCATTGGTTTGGTTGTCGGCAGCTTACTTGGTGCAGCAGTGGCTGATCAAATGAATGGCTTAATGCTACAAGCACTGATTGGTGTGGCAGCGCTGCTGGTGGCCTTTAAGATGCTGTTTTTGTCCAATAAAGAAAATTTAGGTCGCCCTCTACCTTCAGCACCGGTTCAAATTGGCGCCGGCTCTGGGATTGGTATGGCATCCGCAATATTCGGTATCGGCGGTGGCAGTTTAACTGTGCCTTTTTTGACATGGGCAGGCTTACCGATGCGTCAAGCGGTAGGCACATCAGCCGCTTGCGGATTACCGATTGCCCTGGCGGGTGCGGCAGGCTTTGCTTGGTTTGGTCAGGACATGGTAGGCTTGCCTTCTGGGGCCATTGGCTTTGTACATGTCACCGGATTTATTTGTATCTCGATCGCCAGCTTTATCACCGCTAAACTGGGCGCAAAATGGGCGCACCAATTACCGGCTGCTACTTTAAAAAAGGGCTTTGGTGCACTCTTGGTAATCGCAGGCAGCCAGTTGTTGTGGTCAGGCCTAACAGGCATGGGTGTTATTTAGATAAGCACAGCGCAAAACCTGAAAAATCACCGCGTTTGCGGTAAAATAGCCGCGCTCATTTGGCTGATAGACAGCTACGTTTTCTCCTTCTTATCTTTTAACTTATTATGCGGCCTTCATGCGTTTAAAATCTCTTAAATTGTCCGGCTTTAAATCTTTTGCCAATCCAACCACTTTTAGCTTTCGCCATGGCATTACTGCCATTGTGGGGCCTAATGGCTGTGGTAAATCTAATGTGATTGATGCCATCCGCTGGGTTTTGGGCGAGTCCTCTGCCAAGCAGCTGCGTGGTGGGGCAATGAGTGATGTTATTTTTGCCGGTACTCAGAATAAAGCTGCCAAAAGTCTGGCCAGTGTTGAGCTAACCTTTGAGCATACCCAAGATGAGCAGACCGGTATTCGCCATGAGCTCAATTTATATCATGAGCTGTCAGTGCGCCGCCAGATTAATGGGGAGGGTAAGTCGGATTATTTTATCAATGGTACCCGATGCCGCCGCCGTGATGTGGTCGATGTATTCTTAGGCACAGGCTTGGGACCACGCAGCTACTCGGTGATTCAGCAAGGGATGATAGGACGTATTGTCGACTCAAGCCCGCTACAGTTGCGTGAGTTTATTGAAGAGGCCGCGGGGGTGTCACGCTATCAGGCCCGCCGTGAAGAGACTCAAAAAAAGCTGCTTAGAACCCGAGAGAATTTAGAGCGCTTACAAGACATTGAAGCTGAGCTGAGCCGTCAGAAGAAAAAGCTGGCCAAACAAGCTGAGAGCGCCACCCACTATCAGCAGTTGCAGCAGCAGCTAAGTGAAGTCAAAGAGCAGCTGGGCACGCAGCAATTGTATCAGGCCAAAGCGGCACAAATGCAGCACAAGGCTGAGCAAGAGCAGCTGACTAAGAGCCTTGAGGCGCAGCAAGCTCAGGACAGTATGCTGAAACAAAAGCTGGCCAAAGTCAGTGCACGTCTGGCTGAGGAGCAGTGGCTAAAAGATGAGGCGCGTGATAGCCTGCACCAACAAGATTTACAGCGCCAGCAGGTTGAGCATCAACTCAAAGAGCTGCACTCTAGCCTCAGTCAGCTGGAAGGGAAGTTACGTGCCAATGCCGATCGGCAGCAAAAAATACAGGCCAGTATGTTGGCCACCGAGCAAGACAATCAAGCACAAAATGAGACCTTGACCCAGTTAGCCCCTGAGCTTGAAGCCCTGCAAGTACAGCAGCAGCAAACGCAGAAAAAATATGCGCCGCTGCAGTCGGCTTGGGAGGCAAGCAATACCAAAGTGGCTAAGATTGAGGCGGACAAACGAGAGGTTGAGCAGCGTCTTGCGCTTGCCAAACAGTCTGAATCTCGGCTCACGCTGGATTTGTCCAAATGGCACAACAAAGATAGGCTATGGCAGCAAGAGGCAATAAAATGGGGAGTGCGCCCAAGCGGTGATACCCTTAGCGCTACTGACGCAGAGGTGACATCAGCCCCAGTTTCGCAGCCATTAAATGAGCAGATTGCTGGTATCGATAACCAGCTTAAAGGCTTAGCTAAGCAGCAAGAGGTTATTGAAGAGCAGTTAGAGACTAAGCAGCCAATTTTTAATCAATTAAAGCAGACACAACACCAGCAGCAATCACAGCTTGCCCAGTTAGAAAAGCAGCATGCCAGTCTGATGGCAGAATATGACACGTTGCATGCCATTGTTCACCCCAAAAAGCCGGCCAAGTTACCCTCAGCGCAGCCGACAGATGGCGCTCAATCCATTATGGCTGCAGATAACAGTACGGCTGCAGATAACAGTACGGCTAACCGCTCTTTAGGACACACGCTTGGGCAGCTCTCAGCATTACACGAGCAGATTAAGCTGACCGCCGCTGGCGAGCCTTATGCCCAAAGCTTGGATAAATGGTTGGCGTTTTGGCTGGATGCGGGGATACTGCCGGCCACCGGCTTTGGCAACGATAACGGCCATGCAGGATTTATTCAGTGTCTGCTGTCTGATGACAGCTTTGATAAGCTTAGTAATAAGCCTCAAAGTAAAGCAGATAAAAGCGCTGCAATGCCCCCTCAGAGTGTGTTATTTGAGGGCAGTACTGCATCAGAGCATCAACAGCAAGACTTGCCACCTGATTTACAGCCCTATTTAAAGCCTTTAACTGAGCTGATTGCTGCGCCCAAGCTTAGACTGTGGCAGCATACTTATTTGTATGTGAAAGAGCATAAGACAGATGAGGGCGCGACAGACCTAGCACTGGACTTAGATAAAATCGCAGTGCTGCTGCACAGCATGCCTGCACCTATAATAATATTAACGCAAGCAGGATGGCTAATCACTCGAGTCGGCGCAGTGCATATCAGTAAGCTTGATAAAAGTGGACAACATCCGTCATTTTTAAGCATTCGCTTGCAGCAACAACAGCGTCTGGCTGTACTTGAGGCGCATTTAAATGAGACAGAAACCCAGATTGAGCAGCTTACTAACACCATAAAAGCACAGGCTCATAAGCAAGAGCAACTGTCTGTGATTATTGAAGAGCTGTTGGCACAATTATCTGCCTCAGCGCATAAGCGCCATGAACTACAGCAGCAAAGAATTACCTTGGTAGCCAAACAAGAGCGGCAAGACAGCGAGCAGCAGCGCTTACAAGCACAGCGAGATGAGCTGGATGCTGAACAGCAAGAAATCCAAAGCGCTCAGTTGGCATTAAGCCAAAAAATTGAATCAGATAACAAGCACTTACAAGCCTTGATGCCAGAATTAAAGGCAGCAAAACAGCAGCAGCAACAGCTAGAGCTAGAGCGCCAGCAAATCAGTCAGCAAGAGCGTGACAACAATGACAGCTTACGTCAATTACAGTTGCAATACAGCCAAGCACAGATTGCTGCCAAGCACAGTGCGGCGCAGTTACAGCAGTTTATTGAGGACAAGCAGCAGTTAGAGCGCAGTCAGCAAAAGCTTATCCAAGAGCAAGATAAGCTGCAACACAAGCTGCCACAATTACAAACCCAGCAACAAGCAGTCAGCCAGCAGCACCATGAGCTGCAAGTGGCCTTAGATGAGCGCCAAGCGGTAATTGGCAGCTTACAGAGTGACGTTGAGGCGCATCAAGCCCGCCGTGATGACTTAGAATCGCACATTCAGCAGCTACAAGATAAGTTATCGCACAGCATCACTCAAGTGGCCATTGCTGATGAGCGTATCAAAGAAGCCAGTGAGCGATTAAAGGGGTTAAACACACAAATTAGCCCCTTGGCTTTACTGACCGATTATATTACCCATGGGCGCAGTGTGTCAGCTGCCAAGCTAGAAAAACTGCACGCGGCAGAAAGTCAGCTAACGGCTAAGCTTAATAACATGGGCCCGGTAAACTTAGCGGCCGCAGCCGAGCTGGCTGCTGTAGATGAGCGTCTGCTTCCGCTGGAGCAGCAGATTAATGACATAACAGCCAGTATGGATACTTTAAGTGAAGCCATTGCCTCTATCGATGGCAAAACCAAAACCTTGTTCTTACAAACCTTAGACTCGGTTAATGAGTCACTCACTCAGCTGTTTACCAAGGTGTTTGGTGGTGGTCAGGCCAGTTTAACCTTAATCAAGGACGATGAATTGGGCGTAGGGGAGCAGTGGCGAGCAGGTCTTGAATTGATGGCGCAGCCCAAAGGTAAAAAGAACAGCCGTTTGGCAGTATTGTCTGGTGGGGAGAAGACATTAACAGCGCTGAGCCTTATTTTTGCTATCTTTAAGCAGCATCCTGCACCATTTTGTGTGCTCGATGAGGTGGACGCACCGCTTGATGATGCTAACGTGGTGCGCTTTACCAATTTGATTGCTGATTTAGCTGATGAGGTGCAGTTTATTTTTATCAGCCACAATAAATTGGCAATGCAAATCGCCGACGAGCTTAAAGGGGTGACCATGCCGCAAGCGGGTATCTCAACGCTGGTGAGTGTCAGCCTAGAAGAGGCCGAGCAGTATTTAGAGCCTTCGGCTTAACGATTTATAGACATTGAAAGTTACATTGGCTAAGTAGCAACTACCAGATGCTTCAGGGTAAAATTAAATAAAACATAAGCCAAATAAAAAGTTACCCATTGCTCGCAGCGGTTGATGACGGGCAGGGTTAAGCGTGCTAGACTAATAGCGTTTTTTCTACCTCAATTTTAGGACACGTACATCATGACCACCGTAGACTATATTTTAATTATCATCGCTGTTGTTATTATGGTGGTAGGTCTGTATATGATTATTCGCGGTATTTCTGCTCGCAAAAATAAAGCCCACGCTCAGTCAATTATGCGTGATAAAAATGGCATTCCTATTATTCCGCGTCATGAGCGCAAGCTGGTAGAAGAGCCGGAAGCTCTAGAAGCAGGTGAGACGGTTATTGTGCCAGATCGCGAGCATTTGCAGCCGGTTATTGCCGATAATGCCCCTGCCGCTGAGCCGCAGCCTAATCATTTAGATAAGCCAGCTGAGACTGAGTTTGTACCCACAGCACGCACCACTCAGTCAGCTGATATGATGCCGCATACGCCTGCCGCCTCCCATCAATTTGCCAATACCACTGACAGCCCATTGACCAATCCGCATCTAGCCGCGCTAGACGATGATGGCGAAGATGACTTGTTTTCAAGCTTGGCCTCAGCGACCGAAAAGCTGATGCCGGTTATTGAGACCGCTCAAGAGTCTGAGTTCTTGGACAACAGCCCCATGCTTGATCAGCATCTGTTGGCAGAAGCAGACCAAGATCAAAACAGCCCGCTTAATCACGCACAAGAAAATATCAACATCACTTTAGTGCCCAAAAACAGCTATGACACTATTGATGGTAAGACCATCTTGTCCATCGTATCGCAATACGGCCTAAAATATGGTGCCATGAATATGTTCCATCGTTATGAGAATAAAGATGGCTCGGGTATTTTATGGTTTAGTATGATGGGGGTGACTCAGGACGGTATTGCGCCCTTTGATTTAAACTTGTTGCCCACTTCTCGTTTTAATGGTTTGGTGTTGTTTTTATCGCTGCCCCATCCTAAAGCGACTCAAGGCTTCGACACCATGATGAGTGTGGTCAATTTAATCTCTAATGATTTAAATACCTTGGTGCTTGATGAGAATAATGACATCTTAACCCGTGAGCGTAGACAGCAGCTACGTGCTCAGGTCCAAGAGTATCAAGCTGCGTATCAACAGGGTTAATTGATCACTATTTTAAAGACAGAAAATTAAGATGGCCGTTAAATAAAAAACGGTTAAATAAAAAACCGTGTTCTCACAAGAGCACGGTTTTTTATATTGCGGATGTTAAGTTTGAGAAAGTGCAGGGTACTTAGTGACGCAATAACCAAGTTATTAGCCCAGCTTATTGACTAAATGTAGGGGCAAATGCTTCATGGCTTTACCCACCAACATCCAAGGCAGGGCAGGTACGCAAGCTTCTTCAACACCTGATTCGATCGCGGCGACTAAGGCTGTACTGCCGGTTTGCTCATCAACTTCAAAGGGCAGCTTAGGTGCCCCTTCATTGATTTCGGTGCGAATATAGCCAGGATAGATTGTGGTCACTTTGATAGGTAGCTTATCGGCAATCATTTCAGCGCGGATACCTTCTGCTAAGTGAGCCAGTCCTGCTTTACTGGCGGCATAAACCGTTAAGTGCTTGGGCATACCACGCATGGCGGACATACTAGATATGGCGACTAAGTGACCGAGGTTTTGTGCTCGGAAAATCTGCATCGCCGCTTCACACTGAGCCAGTGCTGAAATAAAGTCAATCTCTGCGGTGCGCCGGTTAATATGAAAGCGGCCGGTACCTACTCGGCGGCCTTCACCGACACCGGCATTGACGATGACTTTATCAATTTGTCCAAACTGTGCTTGAAAGGCCTCAAATACGCTAAATACTGCCTCATAGTCGCTCACATCCAGTGACTTAATCTCAACACGGACGCTAGGGCTGTTGGTTAGTATCTCTGCCTTTAAGGCCTCAAGACGATCTGTGCGGCGGGCACAAAGCGCTAAGTTATAGCCCAGTTTGGCAAAGTTTTTGGCCATACCTGCGCCAATACCTGAGCTGGCACCGGTGATTAAAATTGTCTTATCTTTACCGACTTGCTGCTTGGTTAACTCAGCCAAATCTTGGTTTTGTAATAAGGATTTGGTTTGTTGTGCCTTGTGCTGCAAGGTGCCCATAATCCCTTGTTGTAGACTGCTAAATAAAGTGTGTTTCATAGCTATCCTTGTGATTTATTAACAATGTGTGTCGAATCATTATCTTGTGCGGCTAAGAAATAGGGCTTAGTGCCACGTCAGCAAATCTTGCCCCTGTTGATACAAATGACTGTGCTCGTTGAGTGACAATAACCTAAGCTTTGGCGGTGTATCAGATGGAGTAGACTTAACCACCACCGAGGTAACGCCTGTGTTAATCAGGCTGCGATTAATGCTGTAAGCGGTGGCACTGCTTTGACCGAGTAAATGGGCGGTAATGGCAGCAATCACCCCACCTGAGGTAAAAATCAAAGCAGTGTTTGCTTGCTTGTGCTGGGTAAGCTCAACCACGTGCTGCAAAGCCTGCTGCACCCGCTGATTAAACTGTGGCCAACTTTCTAAATACTCCTCATCATGGTCGCCACTATGCCAACGTAGCATGGCCTCATTAAACAGCTCCGCCAAGCGCACTTTGGGCACAGGGGCACTGGCAATGGCCGTCAGTAGACCGACTTCAGTGCTAAACTCAGGGTTGTACTTAACAAACACATCGGTATGATTAAACTCGTTAAAGCCTTCGATCAGGGTCGGTTGAAGCTGTGCAGCATCCGGATAACCGGCTTGATAAGCGCTTAAGAAATGGGTTGCTGAGTCTTGTTGACGCGATAAGGACCCCGTTACAATCGCATCAATTTTGCGCTGGGCTTTGGCATACTGGCGTCCTAAGCACGCCGCTTGTTTGGCGCCAAGCTCAGAGAGCTGATCGTAATTTCGTTGACCAAAGGAGGCTTGGCCGTGTCTGGCAAATAGCAAGGTAGTCATAAAGTCCCATATATCAAAATCAAAATAAATGTAGAGCAAGCTTTAAAGTATAAGGCAGGGCTACTTTAACCACTGCTTGGCCAAAGATTGAATGGGCGCAGGCAGCTTGCCACTGTCTATTACCCGAATGGCCTCGTGCTTGGCGATAAGCTTTAAAGCGCGCGCATGAATGGCGTGGATAATAAGCCAAAAATCTTTAAAAGCGGGGTTATCAGTCTGCTTATTATAGTAACGATAGTAGATTTGCTGAGCGATACCAGCCAGACGGAACAGACCAAATACCTCATAAAAAGCCCAGTTGCTATCCGCCATGCCAGTCTTGTTCAGATAGTATGTCACCACCTCTTCTCGAGTCATCATCCCCTCTAGATGTGTGGGCTGACGGCGAGACTGACGCATGATTTTATTGTCATCTTTTTGTACCCAGTAGGCCAGCGCACTGCCTAAGTCCATGAGCGGATCGCCCAAGGTAGCCATTTCCCAGTCTAGTACCCCGATCACTTCAGTGGGGTTGTCAGGATTTAACACCACATTGTCAAAGCGCCAATCATTGTGAATCACACAAATACGGCTGTCTTTTGGCAGATTGCGTTTGAGCCATTGACGCACCACAAAGAAGCTTGGCACATTGGGGGTCTTGGCTTTTTTATACCGCTTGTCCCAGCCGATCACCTGACGCTCGCAGTAGCCTTCACCTTTGCCCAGCGCCGTTAACTGAGGATTTTGTTTGTAGTCAATTTGATGTAGCTCGATTAAAGCATCGATGACATTGGTACATAGCGTGCGAACTTGAGCCGGCTGTAAGGTGATGGCTTTGGGCAGGTTGGCGCGTGGAATAATACCGATTAAGCGCTGCATGACATAAAAATCGCAGCCAATCACCGAGTCATCGGTACACAAAGCAATCATTTTTGGCACGTAAGGGTAGTCGTCCTGCAACGCTTGCTGCACCTTGTACTCACGCACCATGTCATGTGCCGACTTAGCCTTAGTGCCGGCAGGTGGACGGCGTAGAATTAAGTCCATGTTGGCGTATTGCAGTCGATAGGTCCAGTTAGAGGCACCGCCTGAGAACTGAGTAATCTGCGGCTCACCTGCCACCTCAATACCTTGGGTGCGTAGCCAATTGCTGACCGCATTACCATCTAAGGTCTCAGAAGCGCGTACTTTGCCCGCCTGATCAATCACTGAGTTTTGGGCAGTGGGCTTGGCTTCTGTTGAGGCTGTTGACTGGGAGTTTGAGGAGGTGGGAGTGGCATCTGTGGTGCTCATAAAAAGTCCTTTTGTCTATGGCAAAGATAAAAAATTAATTGGGATAACGCAGCGGTAAAACTGAGCCCAAGCGGTAGATGACGCCGCTTGGCTGTATATTAGGTGATTAAGAACAAGGCGATTTCTTTTATGCCATAAGGCTTAGCCGAGCTAAGGCTTAGCTTTAGGGCGGCCGTAGCCCAATTTCTTTAATTCAAGTTTGGCAATCATGGTCTTGTGCACCTCATCGGGACCATCGGCCAAGCGTAAGCTGCGTGCTTGAGCATAGAATCTTGGGAGCATGGTGTCTTGGCTGACGCCCATACCACCGTGGATTTGCATCGCCATATCGACCACTTCTTGTAGCACCGTTGGTGCCACCACTTTGATGGCTGAGATTTCAGTTAAGGCCGCTTTTACCCCTTTTTCGTCCATCTTTTGTGCGGCATAGAGGGTAAGCAGGCGAGCTTGGTCAATGCTGACTCGAGCCTCAGCAATGCGCTCCATATTACCGCCAAGTTGCAAAATGGGTTTGCCAAAACTGGTACGGCTCATGCCACGATGAATGGCCAGCTCCAGTGACTTCTCAGCGGCGCCAATACAGCGCATACAGTGGTGAATACGGCCAGGGCCAAGGCGACCTTGGGCAATCTCAAAGCCCATGCCTGGACCGCCGATAATATTGCTTACCGGCACGCGTACATTATCGAATACTACCTCACCATGGCCGTGCGGTGCATCATAATCACCAAACACTTGTAGCATGCGCTCAATCTTAACCCCCGCAGTGTCTAGCGGCACCAGTACCATAGAATGCTGATGATGGCGGTCTTTGCTGTCATCAGGGGTGTGAGCCATAAAAATAACAAAATCTACATCAGGATCACCGAGGCCAGATGACCACCATTTGCGGCCATTTAGGACAATATCATCGCCATCAATAATGGCAGTAGCTTGCATATTGGTGGCATCACTTGAGGCTACGGCAGGCTCAGTCATACAAAATACAGAACGGGTTTCGCCTTCCAAAAGAGGCATTAAAAAGCGCCGCTTTTGTGCCTCATTGCCATAGCACCATAACAGCTCCATGTTTCCGCTATCAGGGGCGTTGCAGTTAAAGATATTGGGAGCAATGAGGCTACGGCCGGTCAATTCGGCGATGGGGGCGTATTCGGTCACAGACAGGCCAGCGCCTAAGATGTCATCGGGTAAAAACATATTCCAAAGCCCGGCCGCTTTCGCCTGTTTGCGCAGAGTATGATACTGCTCAGGCCACTGCCAGCTTTGCCAGTCGCCACCAGGATTTAGCTTATGACAACGCTGCCAGAACTCATCTTCAATAGGTTCGATTTGGGTTTGGATA
This sequence comes from Psychrobacter sp. H7-1, assembly GCF_904846585.1. Lineage (NCBI taxonomy): Bacteria > Pseudomonadati > Pseudomonadota > Gammaproteobacteria > Moraxellales > Moraxellaceae > Psychrobacter > Psychrobacter sp. H7-1. The sequence continues at coordinate 60,010 of NZ_CAJHBH010000003.1, read as the reverse complement.
AACTCTTTGACACGGTTATAAAAGTCTTGTCCACGCGCACTGATGTCAGGCATCATAAAATCCTTTTTATGTGAAAAATAGGGAGGGGATAACAAAATAAAGCCTTGAGTCTTAATACTTTATAATTGACCACTTGGTTAGTTTATCACTAATGGCGCTATTTTTTAGAGTCACTATTGACCGGTGGGTGTTTGATTGACTGCCGTTATGTTTTTCGATATATCCCTGAAAAGTGCAGGGTGGATTTATTGGCTTTGAGCGGTGTTTATTGGCTTTTAGCTCGGCAGCAAAGGTGCAAAATTGGTATCATATGACCACTCAAATATTTGAACCAAATGAAACATTAAGCGCAAAAATGCAATTAAAATAAGGCCCGCTCTATGACTCAAAACACAGCAGACACTCATGCCTCAGCACAAGCTCAAGAGGTCATTGCAAAAATGCGTACCTTGATCGCACAGGTGCGTAAACACAACAATGCTTATTATGTGATGGATGAGCCGACCATCAGTGACAATGAATATGACCAATTGCGCTTAAGTCTTATTGAGCTTGAGGAGCGTTATCCTGAGTTAACTCAGCCCGACAGTCCAACGGCTAGCGTGGGCGACAATCCTCTGCCGTCATTCTCCCAAGTGCAGCATGACATTGCTATGCTGTCACTGGGTAATATTTTTAATTATCAAGACTTACAAGAGTTTATGCGCCGGGTCAATGACCGTCTAAGTGATGCTGATCGAAATCCTGAGTATGAGATTGAGATGAAATTAGATGGCTTGGCTGTTTCATTAAAATATCATAACGGACAATTTGTGCGCGGCGTGACTCGCGGCGATGGTCAAATGGGCGAGGACATTACCCAAAACGTGAAGACCATCAATAACATTCCACTGGTGATAGAAGCGGCGCAAGATATTGATGTGCTTGAGGTGCGGGGCGAGGTACTGATGCCAAAAGCAGGCTTTAAGCGCTTAAACCGTTTGGCAGAAGAAAATGGTGATAAAACCTTTGCCAACCCCCGTAACGCAGCAGCAGGTAGTCTACGTCAATTAGACCCAGCCGTGGCTGCCAGTCGTCCTTTGGCTTTTTATGCGTATTCGGTGAACCAAGGCTTGCCTGAAGCGATTACTTTGCAATCGGCGGCTTTGACCTGGCTTAAGCAGTTAGGCTTTACTGTTAGTGACTTTGAGCGGGTAAAAACAGCCCAGCAAGTTCAAGACTACTATGAGTCGATGATACAAAAACGGGCAGATTTAGCCTTTGAAATTGATGGGATGGTCATTAAGGTCGATGACTTAACGCTACAAAGTCAACTGGGCGCGTTATCTCGTGAGCCGCGCTGGGCCACCGCCTATAAGTTTCCTGCTGAAACGGTGATGACCACACTCAATAGTATTGAATGGCAAGTGGGGCGTACCGGTCAGCTGACTCCAGTGGGCAAGCTTGAGCCAGTGCAAGTGGGCGGTGTGACGGTCAGTAACGTGACCTTGCACAACTTCGGGGAAATCCAGCGCCTTGATGTGCGTGCGGGTGATACCGTCAGCGTCCACCGAGCGGGCGATGTGATACCTAAAGTGACTCGGGTATGGCATGATTTGCGCCCTGAGGGTACCTCGGCGGTGACGCTGCCAACCCACTGTCCTGTGTGCGACTCACCTGTGGTATTGCCAGAGGGTGAAGCCTTGGCACGCTGCACCGGTGAGCTGTTTTGTCCTGCGCAGCAGCAAGAGGCACTAATTCACTTTGTATCACGTAAAGCGATGGATATTGATGGGCTCGGTGAGCGCTGGTTAATCAGTTTCTTTGAGCATGGCATCGTCAAAACTGTGGCCGATATTTATCACTTAAATGAGCATGCCGATGAGCTGGTTACTCTAGAAAAATTGGGCGAGAAGTCCGTTAGCAATATGTTGCGCGCCATTGAAGAGAGTAAAAAAACCACACTGGCGCGCTTCATCTATGCGCTAGGCATTCGCGGTGTGGGAGAGACCACAGCACAGAATCTGGCACAATATTTTGGTGATTTGCCTGAATTGATGGGCGCCAGCATTGACGCCTTAGAGGCCGTACCTGACGTGGGCCATATCACCGCTGAGCTTATTTATAATTTCTTCCGTGCTGAGCATAACATCGAAGTCATTAACGCATTGCAGCAAGCTGGCGTGTATTGGGATAAGGTAGAGCAGCAGGCCTTAGACAATCTGCCCCTTGATGGCCAAACGTGGGTGATAACAGGTACCTTGGTCGCCAGCGGTATGTCACGCGATGATGCCAAAGCGCATCTGCAAGCTTTGGGTGCAAAGGTCTCAGGCAGCGTATCGGCCAAAACCTCGGCATTATTAGCCGGTGAAAAGGCAGGCTCTAAGTTGACCAAAGCGCAGAGTCTGGGGGTGCGTGTGGTGTTAGAGGATGAGTTCTTAAAGATGATTGGGGCGTCATGACACCACACTCATCCATTTAATAAAACAAAATGCCGAAATCAATTTAAAAACTCAATCAAATTAGTAGCACTTTAGGCGCATAAAAGCGGTATCATAATGCGGTGCACGTCTGTTCTATAAACGATTATCAGACGTGCTTTTTATTATTGAATATTCTCAACTTGTTAACCTGACAGTTCATTTAACTGGCCCAGGAAAAGGATGTTTTATGCAATACGATGTTATTGTGATTGGCTCAGGAATGGTAGGCACTTCAATTGCTTGGCACCTACAAAAGAATAATTCTAAAGTGCTGGTTTTGGACAAAAAGGCGCCCGGTGAAGAGACCTCTTATGGCAATGCCGGTCTTATTCAACGAGAAGCTGTGTATCCTAAGGCTTTTCCAAGACAAATGAGTGAAATCTTAAAGGTACTGCCCAATACTCGAACGGATATTCGTTATCGCTGGTCAGCTTTGTTTAATTATCAAAGCGCTTTATATCAGTATTGGACCAACTCAACGCCCAACAAACTGACCAAGATTGAAGATGAATGGGCCACTTTGATTGAGCATTGCACCAGTGAGCATGATGTGATGATTCAAGCGTCAGGTGCGGATGACTTAGTGCGTAAGGGTGGCTGGTTTGAAATTTACCGTACCCAAGAAAAATTCGATTACGCCATTAAGCTGGCTGAAAGAGCGGCATCCAAAGGTGTTCAATATAAGCTATTAACCCCTGAAGAGCTAAAAGCATATGAGCCAAATGTTAACTTTGATGAGTTCATTGGTGGTATCCACTGGCAAAACTCTTGGCAGGTCAAAAACCCAAGCCGTTTGGTAAAAACTTATGCAAAAAGCTTTGAGGCCATGCAAGGTGAGATTAAGCAAGCCAATGTGAAGACCATCGAGCAAAATGACGAGGGTATCTGGCAAGTAACCGTTGAAAATAACTCAGGTGAGATGGCCACGTATACCAGTAACCATGTGGTGATTGCAGCCGGCCCTTGGTCGACTGAGTTGACACGTCCTTTGGGCTACGATTTCCCATTGTTCCCAATGCGAGGCTACCATCAGCACTTTAAGGTAGATGAAGCCAACCGTATTGGTCACAGCTTATTTGATGCCGAAAAAGGCTATTTAATGGGGCCTATGGATCAAGGTATTCGCATCACAACGGGTGCGGAGATGACCACGCTCAATGCACCTAAGAACTTCGGTCAGCTTGAAGCGGTATTAAAAATTGCCAAAAACGTCCTGCCATTAGAAGAAGCAGTAGAGTCAGAAGCTTGGTGCGGCTCACGTCCTTGTATGTCAGATATGAAGCCAGTCATTGGTCCTGCGGCGCGTCATCCTAATCTATGGTTTGCCTTTGGTCACGCGCATCAAGGCTTTACACTTGGCCCAGCTACCGGCCGCTTGGTACAAGAGATGATCAACGATAAGCCATTGTACGTGGATGCCACACCTTTTAGCGCACAGCGTTTTGGTAACTAATCATCACTTTACTGGTATTATGTTATCTATTTTAGTTAAGGTGTGATCTTTAGCTGATAGGCATGATGAATAAGCTGGCAGAGGGCGCCTCTCTTTGTCAGCTTATTGCCCTCTTTTAGTGATGTTGTTCAAGTTTTATAGATTAATTAACCCTAAGTGACCCTTTATTTATGCAAAAATTACACAGCAACCAGCGCATGAGCAAAATTGTTATTCATAACGAGACCATCTACTTATGTGGACAAGTAGGTAACGCTGAGGATGATATCTCTGCACAAACCTTAACCTGTTTAGAGAAGATTAAAGCACTACTAGAAGAAGTGGGTAGCGACAAATCAAAAATCTTATCTACCACAGTTTGGCTAAAAGACATGGCTGACTTTGCGGCGATGAATGCGGTATGGGAGGAGTGGTTTAGCGATGTGTTGCCACCAGCTCGTGCTTGTGGCCAAGCGGCTTTAGCCCGTCCTGAGCTATTGGTCGAGATGATTGTCACTGCTGCCGTTTAAAGGTACTGAAGGTATCAAATAGCCATAAAAAAGACAGCCAATTGGCTGTCTTTTTTTATGGGCGATTATGGGCGATGACTTAGAGGGGGTTTGCTCACAGTGACCTTGATAAGAAGCCCCTTTTATACCGTATAAGCTCTGAGCACAGCCCAAGACTTAATGCCCAAGATTTAATGCGCTGCTGTGTTACTGGCAGCGTCTGCCTTGCCCTCTGGGCTTGGCATAATCTCAATAGGCAAAATCAGCCCGCGAGCGAACTCATGCTTAATCACATAGTCGTATTTGCTGGGGGTAACATTGGGGGTGGTATACACAATCAGCTTGGCATCTTTTTCTGAGTAGCTGTGTGAAACGTAGCTGTCAGCCAACTGATCCAGCAGTTTTTCTAATGGCTCATTGCTGGCCATGCCCACAGTTAGGCTATGCTGCGCCTGTTCAGGTGATATGCCAGAAAATTTGGCTTGAGCCTGAACCGCATCACTGTCTAAAGCAAAGGGATACTTAAAGCTTTTGGGGTCGACCGCTTGCTCACCGGAATCTAGCGCACGCCAGTTAATCTCTAGAGGCTTGTCTTGAGTGGACATCATAGGCTGAGCATCAGGGTCATTTTGTGGCTGCTGCGCGGTTTGCTCATTATTATCAGTATTGGTGTCTGTTTTTAATTCAGTCTTTGATTCAGTGTTATCTTTAGAGGCATCGGCTTTAGTCTTGGGTGCTTGATTACAGCCGGCAACCACCATGCTGCAACCGATAAGCATAGAGAGCAGGGCAGGCTTGAAGCGGGATATAGCGCTGCTGTAAGGCAGTAAGGTATTAAAAGAGCGGGTCATAAATTACATCTCAATAAGAGGGCAGGCGATGCAGCTATCTGTAGGTTATAAGGTGGATCCAATAACCACAGACAAAGGCTGGCACCTGCCGGTGTGTGTTATGGGGAATTAGTTTAGCGCCTCAGCCGAACTGACCAGTTTAATAAATTCACTACGGCTGCCACTGCTGTCGATCGGGCTTTGAGCGCCGCTTTTGGCCAGTCTTTGTAGTTGACTATAGCTTAAATCATTCACATATTTACTGCCAGTGAGCAGCTGACCATAGCCTGCCACTGCTAAGGCAAAATTGGTATCTGCTGACGCGGCAGTTACTCTATTGGCAATAGGGAAGGACAAGAGCTGCGACTTTTCAGCTTGAGGCGCCTTGTAGCGAATTTTTAAAAACCCAAGTTCACGGTTATTGCCACTGACTGCTGTGCTGTTTTGGTAACGGCTTGGTTCTAGTAAACCTTTTTGCCCCACAGGAGTCACCTCAAATAGCGCCACCACAGATTTTCCTGCGCCCAATTCACCTGCATCGACATTGTCATTATTAAAATCCTCTTTGGCTAATACTCGGTTTTCATAGCCAATCAAGCGCCATTCAGAGACAGCAGCAGGATTAAATTCAAGTTGAATTTTAACGTCTTTGGCCACGGTGTTAAAGGTAGCAGACATCTCATCGATAAGTACTTTTTTGGCCTCAGACAAGCTGTCGATATAGCTGTAGTTGCCATTGCCGTTATCCGCCACTTGCTCCATCATGTGATCGTTATAATTGCCTTGACCAAAGCCTAAGGTCGATAATGAGATGCCCTTATCCCGATTACTGCGGATAATTTGCAACATGTCTTTGACACTCGATACCCCCACATTAAAGTCGCCATCAGTGAGCATCAAAATGCGGTTAATGCCGTCTTTTTTAAAGTGCTCAGTAGCTTGTTGATAAGCAAGCTTAATAGCCGCCTCACCATTGGTTGAGCCGCTGGCGGTTAGGTTATCAATGGCATTTAGGATTTTTTGGGTCTGATTGCCTGGGGTAGAGGGCAGCACAACCTTTGTGTTACCGGCATAGGTGATTAAGGTGATGCTGTCTTGGGCACGTAGCTGTTTGGTGAGCATTTTTAAGCTGGATTTCGCCAGTTGCAGCTTATCTTCAGTGTCCATTGAGCCTGATACATCGACCAAAAATACCAAGTTGGCCGGCGGCTGTTTTTGTTTAGCGGTTAATAGGTCTTCGGCTTTAATGCCTACTTTGACAATTTGATTGGTTGGGTGCCAAGGAGAATTGACCACTTCTGTACTGACTAAAAATGGCGCATTGGCCTGTTTTTTGGCTGCTGTAAAATCGTAGTTAAAGTAATTAATCAGCTCCTCTACCCGCACCGCATCTTTAGGGGGCAGTTGGCCTTGATTCAAAAAGCGGCGTACATTGGCATAGCTGCCGGTGTCGGTATCGATACTTAACGTTGCAAAGGCTTGCTCTAAGGTGGCATTGACTGCATTAGGCTCAATTTCAGCATAATTTTCTTGTTGCTTTGGTGCCATATAACCTTGTGAGGGGGGCGGCATGATGCTTGCATTCGCTGTCATTTTGCTCAATTGGCGGGACTCAGCCATGGCTGGGGTGGCCATGACCACCACTGGGGCAGCAGCATCCGCTTGAATGCTTTGCTCTGCTGTCTCCAAAGTTGTGGTGCTGGCTTTATCGGACGCAGGCGTGATTTTTGATTGTGGAGCACAGGCTGTGATGACTGACAAAGACAGTACACTTAGGAGTGGCCAAACTTTGGATGTAGCATTAGGGTTGGCGGTGCAGGGTATATGAGTTGTTGAGATGTTCATAAACTGTCCTTGTTAGAGGCGAAATACATTAAAGCCATTAGGGTTTAGCGCCTTCTTCATCGTGTTCGTGGCTCATGATATAAATAATTGGAGCCTATGATATAAATAAAATGTTAATAATTGTCGGCTTAGTGCTTAAATTAACCTGCACTGCTTACAATCGTAATATGGTTTTCATTAGATTACGAGATAAACTAAGCATTAACAGTAAATATATGTTGAAATAAACCCAATACGAATTTTTATATTGTATTTAAATCTGTGTCTTGGTTATTTATGATAAAAGCTTGTAAGGCGCGTTAGGGTCTTTTATGAGCTTTATGGCTGAGTAAGTATAGGCAATAAGGATTTAAATACATCATAACATAGGTAATAACTAAGGAGATTTTATGGCAGGTGGTAGCTTACTAATGCTGCTCGATGATATTAGCGTGATTATGGATGATGTCTCGGTAATGACCAAAGTGGCGGCCAAAAAGACCGTGGGCGTGCTGGGGGATGATCTTGCGCTAAATGCTGAGCAGGTAAGCGGAGTCAAGCCTAGCCGTGAGCTCCCTGTGGTCTGGGCAGTAGCAAAAGGCTCCATGATAAATAAGTTTATCTTGGTACCTGCTGCGCTTCTCATCAGCTACTTTGTGCCGTGGCTTATCACGCCTTTACTTATGGTGGGTGGCTTGTTCTTATGTTACGAGGGTGCCGAAAAGGTTATTCATAAATTTTGGCCAAAGCTGTTGCCCCATGATGAAGAGCAGCAGGCGCGCATCCATGCCAATGCAGATGACACTGTGGACTTGGTTGCGCTCGAGAAGCAGAAAGTAAAAGGTGCCATTCGAACTGATTTTATCTTATCGGCTGAAATTGTGGTGATTGGCTTAGGGACGTTAAGCGCCGCCAATTTATTAGACAAAGCGATTGTGCTGTCTGTTCTAGCCATTGGGGTTACCATTGGTATTTATGGCCTAGTGGCAGGTATTGTTAAGATTGATGACTTGGGGCTGCACATGATGCAAAGACCAGGTGCAAGTAAGATAACCCAAAAAATCGGTGAATTCTTATTGTCAGCGGCTCCCAAGCTTATGAAGTTTTTGACCATCGTAGGCACTATTGCCATGTTCTTAGTCGGTGGTGGCATCATCGTGCATGGTATCGGTTATCTACACCATGCGGTAGAGGACATTGCACACTTATCTGGTGTATTTGAGGGGTTATCTACCAATCTATTAAATGGTGCCATAGGTTTTGTCATTGGGGTGGTGCTGTTATTTATATTAACTGCCATCTCAAAAATGCGCGGTGACGCCCACTAAGATTATCATCAAGACGCCAGCTCTAAACCAAAAACAATACTCAACAAAAAGACCACTTAATTTATTAAGTGGCCTTTTTGTTATTAGGATGATCAAAGATGACCCTTAAGGTCAGCCAATCGATAGGGGTAAGCGGTTAGCTGTCACTATCGGTGGAGCCTTTAGGGGTGGCTGTGGTCTTTTTGGCATCCTCTTTTACCTTGCGCGAGCGTGCTTTGGGCACTTTTGGCGAGGTTAGATTTAACAGTCCTGTTTGCGGCAGTAGCTGCTCTGAGATGTTTTCAATCATGCTCTTATAAGTCTCAATACTGGTTTTATTGGACGTATTAGCAGCATGGTGCGCTGCTTGTAGCATCTCGGTGCTGTCATCATTGATGGCATCGGCTTGTGGCTCATTCACTAACGCTGTGGCCGGCTGCTCTATGGTTTCAGTAACATGAGCCTCATCCGCTACTTGCTGCACTGTTGCCTCAGCGCTTGAGTCGGTATCCTCTAAGAGCGTATCATTAGCGCTTTGGGCCGATTGGGCTACTGGCAGCGGCTGACGCAAGGCTTTTAAGAAAGCTGCTTCAGTGTGTCCCGCTGCAATGCTGTCCACGCCCTCTTGACCGAGCATTTCACGGATAAAGTGGCCGACATTTAGCGTAAGTAGCTGAGCTAAATCCTTAACTTCTTGTGGCGCTGCCTCCGCTTGAGCCGGTGTCGCCTCCACAGTATCGCTAACATCGCCCGCAGTTAAGCCATTATCTAAAGTCTGTGTCACTGCGTCAGAGGCAGCATCGGGGGCAGTATAGTCCGGATGCTGGCCACGTGGGTCGTTTGAGGCGCGCGCACCAATTGGGCTTGGCTCAACTTCAGTCTTACCTTGCTCGATGGTATGGGTCGCTACCGCTGAGGTCATCTGGGCAAAGCGCTCTAGATAACTGGGTGATAGGGACTGATAGCCATAATTTACGAAGCTAAAGGCCTTGGCGTGCTGCTTGCTGTTATTAGCAGCGGCTTTACGCTTCGCAGCAGGCTTGGTTGTACTGCCTGACGTCTGCTTGTGCGCATTTAATGCCGCTAAGAAGCATGCAATTACCCCATCTTTAGCCAAGCGCATACGTGGCTGGGCTAGGTGAGTGTGGATAAATTGACCCACAGAGCCTGTAATCGTAACCACTGGTGCTAAGAGCTCTGGCTCATCGGTTTCAGGCGCTGCAAAAGACTGAGCTTGAGCTTCAAGAGAGGCTTTGATCACACGCGGGTCATTGCTGGCTTGACCATATTTTTGCGCCGCCACGTAGCGGTTGGCAAACAGCTCTTTGGCATCAAAGCTTAAGCTTGCCGTCTCAGGGGCCTGATCTTCTGAGGCGACAACAGGCTGTGCAGTTGCCTCCTCTGGGGATCTTGCAGCGTGAGCAGCGTTACTAGCGGCAGCTTTTGCTGGAGTCGCTTCAGTATCAATCACCGCTTCAGCTGGTTCAGACTGGGCTGTGCTGGCTTGCACCTTAGATGGCTGGTCCGCTTTGGGCTCAGCATCTTTGCTTACTGAGGGTGCCACGACTGACTCAGTCTTGGTATCGGCTTTTTGCTTTTGATCGCCTTGAGCAGCACCATCTTTCATATCAGAAGCTGGTTCGGCCACCTCTGTGACAGCTGCCGTGTTAGGCTGAGCTGCAGATGCGTCATCGCTTGGCTTATGATCACGCGAAGCTCCAGACTTAGCTACCTTTGAGTTGTCAGCTTGAGGCTCGGCTTGAGTGCTTTGCTGGCGAGTTACGGCGCGATTGTTAGGGCTCGCTTGCTGCGCTTCAGGCTTACTTTGAGCCTGTGCAGATTTTTGGCTTGATTTAGCATCATCTAAACAGATATGCACCACTTCGGATTTTTTCAAAGTGTTCTGTGCTTCAGTCACTCTTAGGTTCACCTCATTAGGGTCGACCGGATGCTCAGAGTTTGAGCGGCTGCCATTTTTATCGGCGCTGCGTGACTTTTCGTCTGTTTTTTGATTACGATCAGAGCGGTTGTCTGAGCTGGCCTTGTTAGGCTGTTTGGTGTCACCGCGCTCTATAGCACCACGTGATTCACGTTTGCTATTAGGCTCACGCTTAGGCAGCTCTTTGTTAGGCTCTTGCTCAGCTACCTGACGGTTGTCTGACTTGTCTGCTGTATCAGCCGACTTCTTGTCTTCTTTGTCTTGGCTGCGGCGACGGTTGTCAGGCTTGCTACGCTTGTCATATTTATTACGGCTGCGGTTGTTGCGGCTGCGGCGACGGTCTTTGTCATTATCGGTTTCATTGTCATCTGCGCTATTGGCTTGCTCGCTAGTGGCAGAGGCAGGTTTGGCCGCTACAGTAGCGGAAGCCACAGGGGCAGCGGCTGGCGCGGCGCTTACTTGACCAAAAGCACCTCGGCTTTGCGCACCGGTATTAACGATGGCTTCAATCGCTTGAGCGGCATCAGCACTGCTTACTGTGGCTGACATCTGGGCTTGCGGTGTTGGGGCAAATAGGTTTGATAGCCAAGCCACGGCAGCAGGTTTGGCCTGTTCTACTTGGGCCTCGGCAGGCTGCTGTGGTTTGGCAGCGGTATTGGCCACAGGAGCAGCGGCTTTAGCGGCCTCGGCAGGCTTGCTGGTATCGGCGCTGGCTTGAGGTGCTGTTTTGCGCGGCTGACGCACAGGCTGCTGCTCTGGACGCTCAGATTCTGCAGTTTGCCAGTCCACTTCATAGCCTAGGCCACTGGTTTCTTGCTGCTGAGTATCGGTCACACGCTCATAGCTTGCGGGTGCGAAGCCATGGTGGTTAAAGTGGATATTGAAGTTTGGCGACTCAAGGTGGGCATGTGGCAAGATAGTAATGCGGGTGCCGCTGTCTTGCTCAAGATACACCAAGCTTTCACGCTTTTCATTTAATAAAAATGCTGCTATATCCGTAGGTACTTCAGCTTGCACCTCACCATGACGCTCTTTTAAGGCTGTTTGTTCAATTTGACGCATGATAGACAGTGATAACGAACGTAAATCACGAATCATACCGTTGCCATGACAGCGAGGGCAGATATAGCCGGTGGACTCTTCTAAAGAAGGACGTAGGCGCTGACGGCTCATTTCCATCAGACCAAAGCGTGAAATCTCCCCAAACTGAACACGAGCACGGTCGTATTTGGTGGCTTCAACCAGACGTTTTTCCACTTCTTTTTGATGTTTGCTGTCGTTCATATCAATGAAGTCGATAACAATTAGGCCGCCCATATCACGCAGACGCAGCTGACGGGCAATCTCATCGGCTGCCTCTAAGTTGGTGTGATAGGCTGTCTCAGCGACGTCCGCACCTTTGGTCGATTTGGCTGAGTTGATATCGATAGAGACCAAGGCTTCGGTTTGGTCAATAACAATTGAGCCACCAGAGGGCAAACGTACTTCACGCTGATAAGCGGTTTCAATTTGGCGCTCAACGTTGAAGCTTGAGAACATAGGCTCAAAGTCAGTGTACTTGCGCAGCTTATCAATTTGAGTCGGCATAACCGCTTTTATAAAGGTCTCAGCCTCAATGAATGCCTCTTCATTATCAATCCAGATCTCAGTGATATCATCACGTAGATAATCGCGTACCGCACGAGTCACCACCCCCGCTTCTTGATGTACAAGACGAGGAGAGGCGTATTTTTTGTTTTGATCTTGAATGGCGTTCCAGATATTAAGCAGGTGATTTAAATCGTGTTGCAAATCTTCTTGAGTTTTGCCGATACCAGCAGTACGTACGATAACGCTCATCCCTTTTGGCAAATCTAAATTACCCAGCATACGCTTCATGTCTTCACGCAGCTTGCCTGAGATTTGACGTGAGATACCGCCGCCTTTCGGGTTGTTTGGCATTAATACCAAATAGCGGCCGGCCAAAGACACATAAGTAGATAGGGCGGCGCCTTTGTTACCACGCTCTTCTTTTTCGACTTGCACGATAAGCTCATCGCCTTCTTTGATAAGCTTGCGGATGTTTTCTTCACGAGGGTTGCCTGACAGATATTCGCTGGCAATTTCGCGCACTGGCAAGAAGCCTTGACGCTTTGAGCCATATTCGACAAATACGGCTTCTAATGACGGCTCTACGCGGGTGACATGGCCTTTATAGATGTTGGCTTTTTTCTGTTCGCGGGTGCGGTTTTCAAGATCGAAGTCGTATAAATGGTTGCCTTTACATAAGGCGACACGAACTTCTTCGTTGTGGGTGGCGTTAATCAGTATGCGTTTCATTGCTGTGTCCTAGTTAGGTCATGACACACAATGGCTGATAGTATCTAGAAGATAAGCTTTGGCATGAAGGCGGCAAAAATGATATCGCCTGTGAAGTGCTTGTTGCTGATAATTATACTGCGCTAATTATGCTAACAATAAAGCGACTTATTTTGGGCAAAAAGACCAATAATGAGTGGCTGAAAATTAAACTTTAAAGCAAGTGTTTTTTAAGTGATTAAGTGGCTGTCAATTGCTTAGCAAGAAAATCAAGCAGAAAAAAAGCGAAGAAAAAATCTAAGCACTCTGCTGTCATTAAGGGTGCAGCTTTGGGTGATACGCTAAGTTGTATAAAACTTGGCTGGCCGTAAAGGTTAATATCACTTATCTGACGAATAACGTCAGGGGGTGCTGCCGGTTTCCAGCTGCTTTGTTATAAGCAAGCTGGCTTTATTGCATTCCTGCTGGTGTTGCAAGTGGCTAATTAAACCTATCCGTTTTACTGGGTAGTAACTGATAAAGAGGGGTGTAAGTTCTCTTTATATTATTTAGGTATGACCGCTGGACTGTATGGCAGTCAAGGGTTAGGGACCTGTTAATCGGGTCGGTCTTAATTATAAAAACTTAATCAGTTAAAGGGTTTTGAGTCTAAAGTCTTATCTCGTTATCAATTTAGAGCTAATTTTGACGGGGCGTACTTGGCAAATAACGGCTTTTAATTATCGACAATCGCAAGATTTATTGAGCGTTTGCTTACGGTTATTTGACCGCCAAATTAGCACAGTTTGGTCTTTTATATCCATGCTTATTACCACATAACATAAGCGGTAGCTTAGAGGGTAAATCGGTGCAAGGTGTAAGGTTGCAGCAATTGGCTAGGGGCTACTTTATGTCCATATGGCGCTTAAAGTCAGAGGGTTTGGGCTTGTGGCCAAAAACCTCAAATTTCTAAAAATATTACAGCATTGTGTTCATGTTAAATTTAAATGGGGGCGGCGGTGCCAAGTCGGCAATAGGTAGTTGTAAGCTACAAAAAAACCACTCACCCAAAATCATTGTTTATGAAAATAACGTTGTGGGCTGACTTTAATATCCAAAAAACAACAGGGCTTATAACCACCCTAATACAAACTGTCCACAGTGCCTAAACAGGGATGCTGCCGGTAAAGGAGTCAGTTTTTGTTGTGAAACCGCGCTAGCGTGTCAAAGTGATCATAAAAATGAGCTTTTAGACAGAACAATGCACGAGACACAAAGTCAACGTGTTAGACTATACCAAATCTTTTGCCAAACACCTAACAAAATATGTCAAAATCCAACCGAAAACCTGAGAAAAATGTAGATAAAATGAACAGTCAAAATAGCAAGATAGAGCAAGATTTAGAAGGTCTAATGGCCAGCGTTGGCGCTGAGCCAACCCAAGTTAGACGCCATTCTACCAAGGCTCGCCCACAAAGTGCCGATGAAGATATCAAGGATTTTGGACAGGTGAACCACCTAGAGGTTACCCGTAATCAACATGGTCAACGCATTGATAATTTTTTGTTAGCCAGACTTAAAGGTATGCCGCGCGCGCACATTTATAAGATGATTCGCTCAGATGAGGTGCGTATCAATAACAAGCGCTGTAAGCCTTATGACAATCTTGAGCGTGGCGATGTGGTGCGTATTGCTCCTGTGAAACTGGCGACTCGTGAAAAACCAGTAATCAGCGAAGGCTTCGCTAAAAGCTTACTTGAGCGTGTGGTCTATGAAGATGAAGGGCTTATTGTGCTAAATAAGCCTTCAGGCATGGCGGTACATGGTGGCAGCGGCCTAGATTTTGGGGTCATTGAAGCCATGCGTGATGCCACTAGCAAAAAATATTTGGAGCTGGTGCACCGCATTGATAAAGATACGTCAGGCTTACTGATGATTGCTAAAAAGCGCTCAACGCTTAAAGTATTGCAAGAGTATTTGCGTGAAAAAACCATTCAAAAGCACTATCTGTGCTTGGTAAAAGGGCAGCCGGCACTTAATGAGTTTGAGATTGATGCGCCGTTATTACGTTACACAGTGGCCAATGGTGAGCGCCGCGTAAAAGTAGATAAAGCTAATCCTGAAGCTAAGCTTAGTCAGACAACCTGCAAGGTGTTGGCACGCTTTAAGATGAACGGTGAGCCGGTGAGCTTAATAGAGGCCATGCCTCACACTGGACGTACCCATCAAATCCGAGTGCATTTGGCGTATCTGGGTCACCCTATCTTAGGCGATGACAAGTACAACATCAAAGATACCTCAGGGGTTCGACGCTTATGCCTACATGCTTGGCAGCTAGATGTCCCTGAGTATGAGGTGATTAAAGCGCCGCTGCCTGAGGATATGCAGTCGTTATTGCCTGCAGATTTTAAATTAGATTAAGCTGGGTTGTCAGAGGGTTAAATTGCTATGAATGAGGTGGTCACTAACACTGAGCATGACTTGAGTCAAAAATCGCTGATTATTTTTGATTGGGATGGCACCTTAATGGATTCAATCGGCCTGATTGTAAAAGCCATGCATGTCGCAGCAGAGGCCCATGGCTTTAGCACCACAGATGAAGCGGTTAAGTCTATCATTGGGTTAAGCTTAATGCGCGGTATTGAGCTCTTATATCCGCAAGCGAGCGCTGAGCAGCACTTGGCCATTCAGCAAAGCTACGCCGATTACTATATCCACGCCAGCACCTTACCCAATCAGCCGCACTCTGAGTTTTTTGAAGGCATCGAGGCCATGTTCAAGCAACTGCTGGCACAGGGTAAAAAACTGGCTGTGGCCACTGGCAAAAAGCGTGCCGGCTTAGATAGAGTCATGGATTATGCCAATAGCCGTCATTATTTTGTCAGCAGCCGCTGTGCTAATGAGTCCGGCTCTAAACCCAGTCCGCAGATGCTGCTTGATATTTTGCAAGAGACAGGGTACGCCGTGGCAGATGCGGTCTTTATTGGTGACAGCATTCATGATATCCAAATGGCCAATGCGCTGGGAATGACCTCGAGTGCGGTCAATTATGGTGCAGCAAGCGCGCAAGTGCTCGCCGCTGAACACCCGACGTATCAGGTAAGCACTCCCTCACAGCTCATTGAGTTGTTAACGGCAGGCTAAGCTTGATTTAATTTAATGGTTTTTAAAGCGCTGCTGATTGTCGCCGCTCTTGAATTTATTTAACCCCCCAACCGCTTCGGTGTAACTGATTTAGCTTTGCTGACTTGCTATGACTACCAATTTTAAAAATAAACTTCAAGCCTATATTCACTTAACCCGCTTTGATAAGCCTGTCGGGATTGAGCTGCTGCTGTGGCCCACGCTCTGGGCAGTATTATTGGCAGCTTTTGGCCAGGCCATCGCTCAGGCGCCCTCAAGCGTAACGGCATCACCAAGTGTGCTGCCGGCTTGGTCGGTACTATTGATTTTCGCGCTTGGTGCGATATTGATGCGCGCTGCAGGCTGCGCGATTAATGATTTTGCTGATCGTAAAGTGGATGGTTCGGTAACACGCACCAAAGGGCGTCCTTTAGCCGATGGCAGATTGACCGGACGCGAGGCAGTAGGGGCATTTTTAGTCTTGTCGCTTATCAGTGCCAGTTTATTGTTTTGGCTGCCCATTGCGGTGTTTTACTGGTCAATCGGCGCCCTTATATTGGCGTTTATTTATCCCTTTATGAAGCGGTTCACCCATTTGCCGCAGGTGTTCTTAGCGGCCGCATTTGGCTGGGCCATTCCCATGGCTTATGTGGCCATACAAGGGCAGCCGGATGTGTGGTGCTGGCTGTTATTTATTGCTTACATGTGCTGGACGGTAGCCTATGATACTCAGTACGCTATGGCAGATCGTGATGATGATTTAAAAATTGGGGTGAAGTCCACGGCGATATTATTTGGCCGCTATGATGTGGTCATCATCTCGTTACTACAAGTGGCCTTTTTGGCAATAATGGGTGTGGTTTTTTATCATTATTTTGCACCCACAAGCCTTGGGTTAATTCCTGTTTATGCCTTGGGACTGGTTGCCATTTTGTTTGCTCAGCAAAATAGGGCCTGTGCAACTCGTGAGCCTATGGCCTGTTTTCAGGCGTTTTTAGCCAATGTTTGGGTGGGACGATATGTGTTTTTAGTGGTGCTTTTGAGCAGCCTTTACATCCAGTTTAATGGCCTCACTTAACTTTTTTACACCCAAGAGAGACTCATGGCAAAACCCTTTAAAAGTGATTTAAGCCTTGACGCTAAACTAGCAGCGCATCAGCGGTTTGAACAAAATCTGCTAAAACAGGGCCTGACTAAGCAGCAAGTGGTAGAGATGGAGCGCAAACTGGCCAAATTCGCCAACACCATGGATTCTGTGGTGCGCATTCCCTTTACCAATCAAGGGGTGGGTGCAGATGCCGCCTTATCTACTGTGCCTATTGCAGGTGATGTTGCCGGTTTATTATTGACCGGTTACGCCTTTATGCTGGGGATTAAGCTTGGTGTCCCTGCAAAAAAACTAACGCCAGCGGTTAGATTGGCGATGATAGATTTGGTCGTCGGGGTTGTACCCGTAGCCGGCACGGTGATGGATGTATTTTTGCGTCCCAGCCGCAAAACCTTACAGATCGTACGTGAGCACATGCAGCAAGAATATGGGATTACTGATACCACTCATGTTGATCGCCCTTTTATGCATCAGGCGCTACAAAAAAAGCAGCAGCAGGCGAAATTTTGGCGCAATCCTTTGGTGGCGTGGCTTTATTTGCATGTGCCTGATATTTTAGGACTTATCGTCCTAATTTTATTGGGCGTGGCACTGTGGGCTATGCTAAGTTGGATTATGGGCTGGGTGTTATGATGATTTTTGCGGCTTAATCACTTCGGTATCACTATCCACAGCTGTAAAGTTAATAGGCTTACCTTGATAAATCAGATCAATATTATTGCCGCCACCATGAGTCACCAGCTCAATACTGCCATCAATGGAGCGATAAGTGGGGTTGTTGCCTTGGCCAGTAGGGGCAGTTAGCAGTACCCGTTTACCTGAAGGCATCATAAGATTGGCCTGTAACGTAGCGGTAGCTGAAGTCTGAAAGGTCACATAAACACTGCGGCCTTGGCCATCTTTATACTCTACATCCGTAACTTGGGTCTCACTGGTGGGCGCCGCATTTTTGGTGGTGGATGCCGTGGCCCCAGCGCTGCTATCTGCATTAGCTGGATCGGTATTGATAGCCGATGCCTGCTGGCTTTGCTCCTGCTGCATAGCCTGTGCATCAATAATCTCGGTATCTGCACCATCATTGACATCTTCCACCGTTTGGCTCTGGGTGTCCATCGTCTGAACCTCTGTGCTAGGGACAGTATCAGCAGGCTGTGAGGCTGTACTGCTTTGGGCAGCGTTACTGTCTGTGTCTTTGGTGGTTTCATCCGTTTTTTGGCAGCCATAAAGACCAACAAGGGCGCTGCATAAACAGGTGGCCATAATCAGCTTTTTGGTCGGGGCGAGCACAGAAGAAGATAACATGAGCATCTCACTTACAAATAAGTTTGGGGATAAAAGCCATAGATATGGATGTATTGGCAACAGTCATCAGCCAACTAAAGCTAAATTTAACCACACTGTGTATTCAGAAACAAATACCATGATTAACACTGTGTATGAATTTGTTAGCAGTATCTGTCTTTACTTTATCACCGGTCGCCTTATATCCACCCACTTCAGGGGGTGGATATAAGGCGACACACACTGTCGTGATTAGTACTTAAAGTATTGCAAGTTAAAATTAACCTCGCCATACTAACCCTATGAAAACCCTCAAGCTACGCATCAAAGACAAACATGCAAACCAACTAAACAAACTAGCTGGGAGTGTTAACTATGCGTGGAACTATGTTAATGCGTTAAGCTTTGAGCATTTAAGACGCACAGGTAAGTACTTTTCGGCCTATGATTTAAGCCAATACACCAAAGGCAGTGGAGAGTATTTAGGATTGCACTCGCAAACTTTGCAAGCCATCAACGAAACTCATGCCAAATCTCTTAAACAGTTTAAAAAAGCCAAACTTAATTGGCGAACCAATCGTCCTGATGCCAAACGCAAATCGCTTGGTTGGATACCTTTTAAAAAGTCTGCTATCAAGTATCTACATACCAGACAAACAGGTAAAAAAGCACTTAAATCAACCATACAGCTATCGCTCTGTAAAGGTCAAAAGGTAATCATAGACGTATTCGATAGCTACAATTTGTCTTTGTATCAAATCAATACGCTTGAGATAGTGCAAGACAGCCGTAATCGTTGGTATGCCTGTATTACCGTCAAAGATTTTCCTAGACAAGCAAGTGGCAAAGGCAGCGTTGGTATTGACTTAGGCTTAAAGCAGTCTGCTACCACCTCAAACGGTGACAAGCTAACTATTAAGCAGACTCAAAAATGGGCTAAAAAGCTTGCAATAGCTCAAAGAGCGAAAAACAAACAGCGAGTCAAAGCAATCCATGCCAAAATCAAAAATTCAAGATTAGACTTAATTCACAAGTTCACCACCCAATTAGTCAAGGATAATGCCTTAATTGTGGTTGGTGATGTTAAATCACGATCATTCACTAATTCGATGACCAACCTAGCTAAATCGACATACGATGCAGGATGGTTTGAACTCAAAAGACAACTGGAATATAAATGCAAGTATGCAGGTTGTCAGCTTGAGGTAGTGAATGAGAGTTACACTACCCAGACCTGTTCGCACTGCCTTAAAATAAGTGATAGTAGTCCAAAAGGTAGAGCAGGTCTTGGAATAAGAGGATGGAGGTGTGCTGAGTGTGGCACATGGCATGATAGAGATATCAATGCTGCTAAGAACATCCTTGCGGTCGGGCTTGACCGTCTAGCTGTAGCAATCCCCTCGGTTTAGCGAGGGGAGGAAGTCAATATCAACGTGAGGTATGGTGAGATGGGCAAAGTATTTATAACGATAGGGTTAATAATAGTCATCATTGGTATCGTATTGACCTTATTTCCGAATGCCTTATCTTGGTTTGGCAAGTTACCTGGCGATATTCGCTATGAGTCGGGCAATACCCGTATTTACTTTCCGATTGTGACCATGATTGTGGTGAGTGTTGTGCTCAGCTTATTACTGTCTATTTTTCGGCGCTAATTTGCAAACTAGAGATTTTAAGCAACGGATATCATTTGACAAGGTGCTTATTCAATAAAAGTAGGCGATATAGAATTACCATATTCCGCTACTGCATGAGTTTATTTTGCATAATTGGATGCCATAAATAGCTCAATATGCTATATTACTGCGCTTTGTAATTTTTCATAACAGTGCGTCTCATACTGTATATTTCACTCAACTCCAGTGTGACTTCTTTAGCTGTAAACTCGTAATTCAAGATGACTGCCATGAGCGATATGATTGTTCTAAATCAAGTGTATAAAAAATTCCAGACACAAAAAGATGGCCAAACTCAGTGGTTTACTGCTGTCGAGCCCATATCTTTAACTGTAAAGCAGGGAGAGATATTTGGGTTAATGGGGTATTCCGGGGCAGGTAAATCCACCTTATTACGCTTAATGAACTTGCTGGAGCGGCCTGATGGTGGCACGGTAACTATCGATGGTGATGTACTGACGGATATGAATCCAAAGCAGCTGCGAGTAGCCCGTCATAATGTGGGTATGATTTTTCAGCAGTTTAATCTGATGTCTAACCGAACTGTTTTTGAAAACGTCGCTTTTAATCTTAAAGTATCCGGCTACGCCAAAAATAATATCTATCAGCGGGTGATGGAGTGTCTTGAGATTGTTAATCTAACCGATAGAGCCAATCACTATCCTGCCCAGCTGTCCGGTGGTCAAAAGCAGCGTGTGGGTATTGCCCGTGCTATTGCCCCAAACCCTAAAGTATTATTGGCAGATGAGCCAACCAGTGCGTTAGATCCTTCCACCACCCGTGCATTATTGGCCACTTTACAAGAGGTTAATGAGAAGCTTGGGGTGACCATTGTGATTGTGACCCATGAGATGAGCGTGATTCGCCGTATATGTAATCGAGCCGCTTTGTTGCATGAGGGCCACTTATTGGAAGTGGCGGATATTATCGATGGTCAAATTATCGCCAACACTGAAGTGGGCCGCGGATTGGTTCAGGAGGACTAGACAATGCTAGCAATGACGTTCAATGATGCCACCGCCCGACTATGGGAGTTACGTAGCGAGATTGGGCAAGCTGCGATAGATACCTTAGTCATGATGGGTATCTCTACCACAGCGGCTATTATTATCGGTGGTCTGTTTGGGGTGTTTTTATTCTTAACCAGTGATAAACAGCTGCTGCAAAATAAAAGCCTCTATGCACTACTGGGCGGTATTACCAACTTTATGCGCGCCTTTCCTTTCGTGATCTTAATGATTGCGATGAGTCCGTTTACTAAGTCATTAATTGGTACCAGTATCGGTCCTGTGGCCGCCTCGCTGGTATTGGCGCTGGCAGGCTCGTTTTATTTTGCCCGTTTGGTAGAGCAAAACTTGCGTGAAGTACCCCGTGGTATTGTAGAGGCGACGGACTCAATGGGCGCCAGTCCCATGACCATCATCAAGGTATTATTGACTGAGGCCCGCTCAGGCTTGGTATTATCTGTGACCATTTTATGTATCAGTTTACTGTCCTATTCAGCCGCGGCTGGTATGATTGGTGGTGGCGGTCTAGGTGACTTGGCGATTCGCTATGGTTATTACCGCTATCAAACTGAGGTTATGATCTTTATCGTGATTGTACTGTCACTTATGGTGGTAGGTATTCAAGGTATCGGTAACTGGTTGGCCGCTAAGCTTGATAAGCGCTAATCAAAGTAGCAATAAAATGCGGATTACTAAATGGCGTACCAGTTGAATAAAAAAAAGTTTGCTTAATGAATTTATCTCATAAGTACTGACAAAACTTTCATGAAGCAAAACCAATTAATCAGGTACAATGGCGCTATAACCTGCAGTAACATTTATGCAAACTGTAGTAACATATTTTACTAAGCTGATTTTTCGCCTATTTTATTTTAAATAGTAATTTTTCAATGTTAATAAGGGACGCTCAATGACATTAGTTGATATTCGCAAAAAAATTGTGGCCGCCGCTACCGTCGCTGGTATTTCAGGACTGGTATTGGTGGGCTGTAGCAACAACGCCAATGAAGAAACAGCAAAAGCTGGAGAGGCACCTGCTGCTGAAGACAAAAAGACCATCGTTATCGGTACCACCGAAGGTGACTTCGCTGATATGGTTCGTGATCAAGTAAAAGGTGAATTAGAAGCCAAAGGTTATACCGTTAAGCTGACGACTTTTACTGACTATGTGCGTCCTAACTTGGCTTTGGCTGAAGGCGACTTAGATATCAACATCTTCCAGCATAAGCCTTACTTAGATACCTTTAAAGCTGAAAATAACTTGGATTTAACCGAAGTATTCCAAGTACCTACCGCACCTTTAGGTATTTACAGCGGCAAAAAAACCTCACTTGACCAAGCCTATGATGGCATGAAGGTTTCTGCGCCAAACGATCCGAGTAACTTCGCTCGTGCGTTGGTAATGATGAATGATTTGGGCTGGATTACACTAAAAGACAATGTAGATCCACTAACTGCTTCAAAATCTGATATCGCCACCAACCCAATGAATATTGATATCATTGAGCTTGAAGCCGCTCAGTTGCCACGTGCACGTGATGAAGTTGATTTTGCTGTGATTAACGGCAACTATGCAACCGATTCGGGCATCAAATTAACTGAGGCCTTATATCAAGAAAAAAGCTTTGCTTATATCAACTGGTCAGCCGTTAAGACAGCAGATAAAGACGCAAAATGGGTGCAAGATGTAACCGACGCTTATAACTCAGACAGCTTCAAAGCTTATGCACATAAAGCTTTCCCAGGCTACAAATATCCAAAAATCTGGGGTGAAGAGCAGGGAGCGGAAGCAGACACTGCTGCTAAGTAATTGTTTGGCTTAGTTTATTTAAACTAAATGCTATAAATAACCTGATATCCAATTGTATGACGCAAAAGCGTATATGTGATTGGGTATCGGGTTTTTGTTTGTCTGTTGATTTGGCTTTGCCCTCTAAGATTTTAAGTGAGCGGTTTATTAAGCGGCTAAAATAACATCGAGATGTCCCCTGATTTTTGTTAAACTGCTAAATCATAAATAAGTACCCCTTTTTTTTAGCGATTACCTCAAGATTTTGAAATGCTATGACTTTTGCGCCAACCGCTTCCTCTCAAACATCCTCTCATCTTGCTTTAAATACTATGGCTGGGATAAGAGCGCCTGCACCGGTGTCGGTGTCGCCAATAATGGCACAGCAAAGGCAGATTCTGGGTCTTATGGGCCTAGATATTTGGGTGCAGCGTGACCGTGCTACACTAAGTGTCGACTATGAGGCGCTGAGTCATGCGCTAGATGAACAACCATTGCTGGGCACTACTCAGCAACAGGCTGCGGATCAGCAACAGGGCAGTGAAGCATCAAAAAATAGCGCTCAGCAACAAAGCGACGCTCAAAGCTATAGCCGTTCTCAGCCCCAGTCCTTACAACCAAAAGATAGCTTAGATACTGCCGATCAGAGCGACGCAACCGCTACGGCGCCTGTATCTGATAATGATGCCTCTGTAGAGAGGACATCGCCGAAACATTCTTTGATAAAAGGTCGCTCGATAAAGGATCCTATTCAAGCACTCAAGGAGAAGCTTGACGTACATCAAGCGCCGCCAACGGTAGCCAAAGCGGCTTTGACAGATGCTCTGCAACAGGTAGCGCCTTTTGAGATTATGGGGGCTTATTATCGAGATTGGGTACTGCTTGTTGACACTGCTGCTTTTGAAAATGAGTCGGTACGTCAGCTGTGGCAAAGCTTGCTGATCGCATTATCATTAACTCCGCAAGGGCTAAAGTTCCCAATTTGTACGGGTATCAGTGATAAGGAGTCGGCCAATGCTAGTGTGGCAGGCTTTGTATTTTGCTTGGCCAAAAACAATCATGCTAAAGTTGGGTGTCTGACACGCATGCCTGACGCCATTACCCATCCTTGCTCAGTTGACGTGCCCTCATTGTCACAAATGCTGGCTGATAGTGATAAAAAAAGACAGCTGTGGCAATTGCTTAACCAAAGAGATGACGCCTCTTAAATATAATCGGCCAGTTAACTGTGTTTTTAGCACTGATAATTGTATTATACTTACAAGCTTAGTCTTATAAGCGTTTTATCACCCCTCACATCTTTGTTTTTAGTAGGAATATTATGAACCAGACAACCTCTGCCCAAGTAGATGCAGCCCATACTTTACATCGTTTACATAACTTTTGTGCCGGTCCTGCTTCATTGCCGACCGAAGTGCTGCAAAAAGCCCAAGCTGAGATGCTAGATTGGCAGGGCAAAGGTGTGTCTATTATGGAGATGAGTCACAGAAGTGGCGACTATATTAAGGTGGCAGAAGTTGCTGAGCAGAGCTTGCGCCGCTTGATGAATATTCCTGACAATTACAAAGTGCTGTTTTTGCAGGGCGGGGCAACGCTGCAGTTTTCCGCCATTCCGCTAAACTTATTGTCTGATGGCGATAAGCCAGGCAACGCTGATTATCTCACCACAGGCGCTTGGTCTGGTAAAGCCATTAAAGAAGCCAAGCGTTATGCAGAGCTTGGTCTGGGCGAGATCAATGAAGTGGCCTCTAGCAAAGATTCAAACTTTGCCACTGTGCCAGATCGTAGTGATTGGCAGTTAACTGAAGGCGCTCAGTATTTTCATTACTGTGCTAATGAGACCATCCATGGCGTACAAATTTTTGAGACGCCAGAGGTAGAGGCGCCTATTATTGCCGATATGTCTTCTTGCATCTTGTCTGAACCTATTGATGTTTCTAAATTTGGTATGATTTATGCCGGTGCTCAAAAAAATATCGGTCCTGCCGGTCTGGTTATTGTCATCATCCGTGACGACTTAATTGGCAAAGCCAGCGCTTGGTGTCCCGCTTTGTTAGATTACGCCAGCCAAGCGGATAAAGACTCTATGCTCAACACGCCAGCGACGTATTCTTGGTATTTGGCCGGATTGGTATTTGAGTGGTTAGAGGCGCAGGGCGGCTTAGAGGCCATTGCAAAAATCAACCGCCAAAAAGCGCAGCTGTTATATAAAACCATTGATGACAGCCGCTTTTATCACAATCCAGTAGAGCCTAAGTATCGCTCAATTATGAATGTGCCTTTCACCCTAAAAGACAGCAGCTTAGATGCCAAATTTTTGGCCGAAGCGGAGCAAGCTGGGCTGTTAAATTTAAAAGGTCACCGTGATGTGGGCGGTATGCGTGCCAGCATCTATAATGCAGTGAGCCTTGAGTCAGTACAAGCGCTGTGTGACTTTATGGTGGCTTTTGCCAACAAGCACGCTTAGATTAGCAGCTTGCACCAACCTTATGCGGAGAGGGTGATGACACAGTTCTCTGAGCATCCAAAGCGTAAATCATGGCAAGTTGTGGCGGTATTAACTGCCGCGCTCAGCTTGGGCCTACCTCATGCTTTAGAGGCTAAGCCCATCACCGTCACCGCCATAGGGCACAATAGCGAGGCACGTTATAGCAAAGCCCCGGCCATGCCCTATGCCAATCCAAGTGCACCTAAGGGAGGGACGCTATCACAAGCTGCAATAGGCACTTTTAATAGTGCCAACCCTTGGATGACCACTGGCATCGCTATGGCCGGTACCGATTATATGTATGATACTTTACTCACCGGCTCCTTAAATGAGGCGTTTGTCATGTATCCGCAGCTGGCGGACAAAATTACTTACGATCCTTATGACACCAGCTGGGTAATTTATCACATCAATCCCAAAGCTCGATTCTGGGATGGTACGCCCGTGACCTCAAAAGATGTGCAAGCCACCTTCGATGCCCTATTAACTAAGGGCTTAATGCAGGTGCGCAGTTATTTATCTGGGGTAGATAAAGTGGAAGCGCTCGATACACATCGAGTAAAGTTTTATTTTAAGTCTGCCGATAATAAAGAGATTTTATTGACAGTTGGTCAGTTTCCTATCTTTCAAAAGGCTGCCGTTGATAAGCATTTTGAGCAGTTAAGCTTAACGCCATTAATGGGTAGTGGGCCTTATAAGCTTGCTAAGGTAGAGCAAGGACGCAGTGTCACTTATCAGCGAGATCCCAATTATTGGGGACAGCAAGTGATGGCCAATAAAGGCCGCTATAACTTTGAGTTTATCAAGTACGTGTATTACGGCAGTGATGAAGTGGCGCTTGAGGGCTTTAAAGTGGGTCAATATCATTTCCGTCAAGAAAGCTCAGCCAGAAAATGGGCCACAGCCTATACCTTCCCCGCCGTCAAAGCAGGCATGATCAAAAAAGAATCTATCGCCAGTAAAAATCCAGTGATGATGCAGGCTTTAGTGATGAATCTGCGTCATAAACTATTTCAAGACATTAGGGTGCGGCAGGCGCTTACGGACGCCTTTGACTTTGAGCTGATGAATAACACTTTATTTTATAATCAGTATGAGCGTCTAGACAGCTACTTTTATGGTTCAGAACTTGCGGCCACTGGCGTACCGACTGAGCAAGAAAAAGCAGTGCTGACGCCTTTATTAGCAAAACTTGAGCCCATTCAGCGGAACGAGGTACTCAAAGAGTGGCAGCTGCCTAAGTCAGATGGCAAAGGCTATAACCGTCAAGCCTTATTAAGTGCGCGCCAAAAGCTGCTACAGGCAGGTTTTTATTATCAAGATATGAAACTTTATCAGCCGGATGGGCAGCCAGCCAAGCTTGAGATACTCATTGCTGATGATAAGATTAGCCGAGTATTGTTGCCTTATGTGCGCAATTTAAAAAAGCTGGGTATTGATGCCTCAATCCGTCAAGTGGATGCGCCACAGTATCTTGAGCGTCTGCGCCGTTTTGATTACGATATGATTATCGCCGGCTACCCACAAAGCTTGTCTCCGGGGGCAGAACAAAGTTATATGTGGGGCAGTGAGGCAGCTGATGAACAGGGCAATCAGAACTATAGCGGTATAAAAAATGAGGCCATTGATGATCTTATCTCTAAAATAATCCTAGCCGATAATAGAGAGCAGATTGTGCTCTACACTAAGGTGCTAGATAGGGTGCTTCGGGCAGGCTATTATATGGTGCCTATGTATGGCTCGACCCAAACCCGTGTCGTGTACTGGGATAAGTATCGTCACCATAAACAGTTGCCTGACAATGCGGTGGGGGTTGATTATTGGTGGGTTGATAAATCCGCCGATGCGACCATTGCTAAGTACTTAAAACGCTGATGCCACGTCTTTATAACGCTAAAAAAACGCTGATAAAATCCATTTAATAATAGACCAATAGGAAGCCACATGAGCTTAATTATCACGCCAATTCCAGCCTTTACCGATAATTACATATGGGCACTGGTAAACGACACGAATAAACAAGCCATTGTGATTGATCCCGGTCAAGCTCAGCCGGTAGCGGATTATTTGGAGCAGTATGGCCTTGAGCTGACTGCAATTTGGATCACTCATCATCATCATGACCACGTGGGCGGGGTCGCTGAATTGCGTGAGCTATATCCAATGACGCATGTGGTGGCAAGCGCTGAGCATGGGGTTAAGCCGGATCAAGTCGTCAAAGAGGGCAGCTCGGTCAGCGCATGGGGTTATACTGCACAAGTGTGGGCAGTACCAGGCCATACGCAGTCGCATTTGGCGTATGTGCTGGATAAAGAGGGTCATAAGCAAGTATTTTGTGGCGATACTTTGTTTAGCGCCGGCTGTGGCCGAGTCTTCACCGGTACTATTGAGCAGCTGCATGACAGCTTTAAGCGCTTTAATAAGCTGCCTGATAACACTTTGTTTTATCCGGCGCACGAATACACGGCTGCCAACTTAAAATTTGGCCTAAGCATCGAACCTGATAACGCGGCTATGCAGCAGTGTTTGACTGAAGTTGAGAGCATGACGGCCCTAGGTCAGTCATCACTACCTGTCACATTAGCGCATGAAAAGCAGGTCAATGTGTTTTTGCGTACCCAGGAGCTATCGGTCATTGATGGTGTACAAAATCAGGTCACTTTGGCAGATACCAAGCCGCTTACGGTATTTGCTGCGCTAAGAGCACTTAAGGATGAGTTCTAAGTCGCTTATTCAGTTCATTGACTGTCATATTTGGTCAACTTGCCCCCGCAAAAACTAAGGATTGGCATTATGGGTCGTTATATATTAAAACGTATATTGCTTATTATCCCCACTTTGTTTTTGATTTTGTTGACCAACTTTGTGTTGGTTCAGGCGGCGCCAGGGGGACCGGTTGAGCAGCAAATTGCTCAAATTGAACAGTCAAAAATCCACGCTGAAGCGCCAGGGGCGGCTATGGGCGGCGCAGTTATGTCGGACAACAGCTACCGCGGCTCTCGAGGGCTGTCGCAGGAGATGGTTGAGGCAATAAAAGCTCAATATGGCTTTGATAAACCAGCGACTGAGCGCTTTTGGTTGATGCTAAAAAGCTATTCCCAGCTTGACTTTGGTGAGTCGTTTTTTAAAGGTAAGCCGGTCACAGAGCTGATCATTGAAAAGCTGCCAGTGTCGATATCTTTAGGGCTGTGGAGTACCTTGCTCATTTATCTTATCGCCATTCCTTTGGGTATCTATAAAGCCATGCACAATGGGTCAGGGCTCGATAAGCTGACCGCCCTTATGCTGGCAGTGGGGCATGCTATTCCGGTATTTGTATTCGGGGTTATTCTACTGGTGTTATTTGCAGGCGGTATCTATTGGCAACTATTTCCTCTGCAAGGCTTGGTATCAGAGAATTTCGATCAATTAAGTGCCCTTGGCAAAATCAAAGACTATTTTTGGCATTTGGCATTACCTTTAGCGGCCAGCACAGTCGGTGGATTTGCCGGCTTAACCTACTTGACCAAGTTTAGCTTTATGGAAGAGCTCTCCAAGCAGTATGTATTAACCGCAAGGGCCAAAGGTTTAACCGGCCATCAAGTGCTCTACGGGCACGTGTTTCGTAATGCCATGCTTATTATCATTGCCGGTATTCCGGCTGCGATTGTTGGCATTTTTTTTACCGGCAACTTCCTAATAGAGATTATCTTTAAACTCGATGGTCTGGGCTTGCTTGGCTTTGAAGCCATTGTGCAGCGTGATTATACGGTAATCTTTGGCACCTTGTTTATCTTTACTTTAGTGGGATTGGTGTTACAGCTCATCAGTGATATCAGCTACCATCTGATTGACCCTCGCATTGACTTTGAGGGACGTTAAAATGGCACAGACTGCTTCAAAAAACCGGCTAAACCCTATTTGGCAAGCACGCCTTAACCGCTTCAAAAAAAATAGACTCGGCGTCTTGGCGCTGGCCCTGTTTTGCATGCTGTTTGCTGTGTGTATGGGGGCAAATGTCGTGGCCAATGATAAACCTTTGCTGGTCAAATACGGCGGCGAGTTGTATGTGCCTATTGTTAAAGCTTATCCTGAAACTACCTTTGGCGGAGTGTTTGAAACCGAGGCAGATTATAAAGATCCTGCGGTTAAGCACATGATTGAGCAAAACGGTTTTATGATTATGCCGCCTATTGAATTTGCCGATCAGACGCCAAGCGTGGAGATTGCCATGCCGTATCCGGCACCGCCCAATACCAGTAATTGGCTTGGCACTGATGACACCGGCCGAGATGTATTGGCGCGTATCTTGTACGGCATGCGCATTTCGTTATTATTTGGGTTGGCATTAACCTTGGCCGGATCTGTGATCGGTATCGTGGTGGGCGCCATCCAAGGCTATTTTGGGGGCTGGCCAGATTTGATAGGTCAGCGCTTTATGGAAGTATGGGCAGGCTTGCCGCAGCTGTTTATGATTATTATTTTGGTAAGCTTATTTAGCCCCAGTGTCTGGGTACTGTTTGGGCTTATGCTACTGTTTGGCTGGATGAGCTTGGTGGGACTGGTACGGGCAGAGTTTTTGCGGGCGCGTAATTTTGATTATGTGCGTGCAGCGCATAATTTAGGGGTATCAGATTGGCAAATTATGCGGCGCCATATCCTGCCCAATGCACTGGCTTCAAGCTTATCGCAGTTGCCCTTTATTTTGACTGCTAATATCGTGGCCTTAACCTCACTGGATTTCTTAGGTTATGGTCTACCACCAGGCTCACCGTCATTGGGGGAGCTGATGAACCAAGGTAAAAATAACTTAGATGCGCCTTGGCTGGCATTGTCGGCGTTTTTTAGCCTGACTGTGGTGCTGTCTTTATTGATCTTTATTGGTGAAGCATTGCGAGATGCCTTTGACCCCAGACGTTAATGGCGAGCTGATATTAGCTATGTAGCCGTCAGCCCGCCAGTTTGAGTGACACCTATCTACGCTACTGACAACGGAAGCTAATGTTATACTCAAAATCATCACTGCGTGATAAGTTGGGTTTGCCTGTTCCGAGTACCACACCGGCAATTGAGCCGACTTGGTCAATCATGCGGCCTGTTTTTTCATCAAAAACACCGTTGTACTTTAATTCATCTTTTACGATGATGGCTTGGCGCATGCCACAGGTTTTTTTGGCGCTGGCTAAGGCATTTTCCTGCGCTTGTACTTTAGTGCTGCCCACACCTGTCGTCTCAAAGGTTGAGTCAGCGCGTTGAATGACCGGCGCTGTCGGGGTGGACTGACAGGCACTAAGGCCTATGGCAGCTGAGGCGAGTACACCTAAAGTGGTTAATTTGGTTATTTTCTTCCAAGCCAATGTTGTCATAAAAACCTCAAATATTTAGCGAAAAAACTATAAGTGCTAGAAAGTGAATAGGGGATATTGATTAATTTTTAATCTATCAGCCATTTTCAATGAATTAAAGCCGCACCATTTTTTGAATGAGCAGGGCCCTGACGATAGTATAAGACATCACACTTGCCTAATTACATAGCTATGCATCAAATATGTAGAGCTTGTTGCCTGAGTATTGCAAGTGGGCGTAAAACTTGGGCTATAGATGATAACTAATAGGCTCACAAGCGGCCCATAAGCCTTAAATAAGCAGGCCATTAACACAGCCTTACCCACTTTGAAGCCAATTTTTGCTAATATAGAGGCTTTGATTTTAGTAGGTTGTAGCGTGGCTGAAGCGACATTTATGCTAAAGCGCTATATTTGCTACGGCAAGGATCTACATTAACATTATGAAAAAATATCACACTTTGATAATGACAAGATAAAATTATGAAGACAAAATCACAAAAATTATTGATTGATGGCCCAGTTGGTGTGCTTGAAGTAGAAGCACTGTGGCAACATGAGAACCCAGAAGATGCTAATACCAAGGGTGTGGCGTTATTATGTCATCCCAACCCTTTATTCGGTGGTACCATGACCAATAAGGTGGTGACCACTATGTTCAACTTTGCTCGCGATGCTGGTATGCATGTGGTTCGTTTTAACTTTCGCGGTGCCGGTAAGTCCACTGGTGAGCACGATTATGCCAAAGGTGAGATTGAAGATGCCATGGCAGTACTACAGTGGATTAGCCTACAGACCCCTGCGCGCAAGCTATGGCTTGGCGGCTTTTCTTTTGGGGGCTATATTACCGCCTGCGTCGCTGAGCAGCTGATGGTCACCCCACATATTTGGGGCCTAAGCGATATGGAGCTGGTGAAAGTGGTATTAATGGCGCCCTCTGTAGAGAATAACGACGCCTCTGATGTGCTGTTGCCGACTCAAAAGACCCTCGAGATTTACGGAGATGCTGATAACGTCATCAAGCCACATCTGATGCAGCAGTTCGCCGATGATAAGCAAATTGCCAGCTATGTGGTAGAAGGGGCAGGTCACTTCTTCCATGGTCGACTGACTGAAATTAGATCTCTACTAGAGCAGCACGCGCTATAACTGACGATAACACGTCGCCTAATTGACAACCCTTTAACACAACTGGTTATGACACTATGAATAAAACCCCCTTACAAAGGTATGAGGCAGCCATTGCCACGGATGAGTTTAACCACGACCCTATTCAGCAAGAGGCCATGACCTATCTTGATGGGGTTTATCATCAGTTATTAGAAAATTCACAAGAAAAAAAGGGGCTGTTTGGCTTTTTTAAATCACAGCCTGTGCCGCCCAAAGGCTTGTATATGTGGGGTGGGGTTGGCCGAGGTAAGACTTGGATGATGGATATGTTCTTCGAGTCCGTACCCATTGAGCGTAAAATGCGCATGCATTTTCATCACTTCATGCTACGAGTACACAAAGAGCTTAATAAGCTACAAGGCCGCAGTGATCCCCTCGAAAAAGTAGCTGATATTATTCATAGTGAAGCGGTACTGATTTGTTTTGATGAGTTTTTTGTGTCAAACGTATCCGACGCTATGATACTTGGCGACTTATTCACCATGCTATTTAAGCGCGGTATCACGCTGGTGGCAACCTCAAATATTGAGCCAACGGGCCTTTATAAAGATGGTCTGCACCGTGACCGCTTTATGCCGGCCATTGCTGAGCTTGAAAAACACACCACAGTAATGAATATCGACTCAGGCATTGATTATCGTTTGCGCTTACTACAGCAAGCTGAGCTTTATAAGTACCCATTGACCAAAGAAAACAGTCACTGGCTGGCTAACCGCTTTACCTCTTTGGCCAACAATCAAAAAATATCTAAAGAGCCTATTGAGATTAATGGTCGTCAGATTAAAATCAATGCCCGTACCAAAACCGTCTTGTATTGCGACTTTAGACAGCTGTGTATGGAGCCTAGATCGGCCAATGATTTTATTGAAATTGCCAATCACTTTACCACAGTCTTGGTCGATGACGTGCCCGCCTTAAACGACGTGCTGCGTGATCCAACCCGCCGTTTTATCTACTTGGTAGATGAGTTTTATGATCGCCGTGTTAAGTTATTGATTCGAGCTGAACAAAGTATCTTAGAGTTATATCAAGGTGAGAAGCTGGCTTTTGAAATTGAAAGAACACGCTCACGCTTGCTTGAGATGCAATCTGAGGATTACTTAAAGCTTGAGCATCGCCTAGATGTTGATCCTGCAGCGCTACAAGAAGCCTAACTGTAAAATCTAGCCACAAAAAAGGCAGATAACCCATAGCGGCTATCTGCCTTTTTTTGCAGCGTTGTAGGCGCTTTAATGCACGATGGTATTAAAGGCCACATTGACCGCTTTGCGTGGCGGAATGTATTTGATATCCCAGCGCAAAGACTTATATTCTGACTTAGGAACCTCTACCAATTGACCATCAACCATGCGCATTAGGGGTAAATCTCGATAGTTGTAATAATCAACTGAGGCCTGAGCGCTGGGTGGATATACCTCTCCGGTAAACTCGGTATTGGTGGGGATAGGCAGGGTGACTGTGGTGTTTTGGATCGCTGTGTGTAGCGTATTGCTAAAGGTGGCTTTGTATTGAATGACGGTGCCAACTTTGGCTGTATTTACCGGAATATAATGGGCTTTACCTTGTTTGTCCACCACAACCTTGCTTGCAGTCAGGCTCATTTTTAAGGGATCTCTAGGGCTTGCTTGAGCGGGAGTCATCACCAAAAAACACAAGCTGCTTGATAGCATAAACTTTATAAAGCGCTTATAAGATACATAATATGATGAATAATCTAGCGGATGAAAAGCGGCAGGGCGGGCAAAGAATGAAACTGTTCTTGAATTAACTGGGGTCAAGATGAACTCCTTTATGATACTTGCTAAATTGTTTAACTAACAAGCGTCTGTACTTGAAGCTGGTCTGCTAGGACCAAGGCTACAGACTAAAAATCAACTAATCCAATCAGCTTATAAATAACCTCTACGCTGTAAAAATGACGCTGTAGGTTATCCATAACGTGCTAGCTGGCGTGATAGTGGCACCAACTTATTTTTAGGTCACTTTTTTATATGCTCACGACATTGACTATTTTGCTTTTCAGCAAGGGATAGATACGGGTTTCAAGTACCCTTGCTATAATTTTATTACAATCATTGTATTAAAGCGAGAAATGTTAACGAATAAAGTATTTTTACTTATTTTATTTACATATATAATTTAATTGTACTGCAATTGTATTAATTTTCGTATTGTGAACATTTAGTATCTAAATACTATTGCCAAAGCCATTTCTTATAAGGGATAGGTAACAGCCATCAATAGCGTTATACTTAGGGGTGCTACAAGTGTTTACTCATAAGAACACGATAATTGCTATTATTTAACGAAGTGTAGTCAAGTGAATGAGCTATGCTTTCAAATTAAAAACCAGGGACAATAGTCATGAATTATTATAACGATGCTGACCACACCGAAACCCAAGAGTGGCTTGATGCATTTGAGTCAGTTATTAAGCACAGTGATAAAGAGCGGGCACGCTTTTTATTAAAAGCGCTATACAATATGGCGGTGCAAGAAGGCCTACCATTTAACCGCCTAGATACCGCTTATGTGAACACCATTCCGGTAGAAGATGAGCCAACTTACCCAGGTGATTTGGGTATTGAGCGCAAAATCCGCGCTTTAATTCGTTATAACGCCCTAGCGATGGTCATGCGTGCCAACCAAAACGATGATGATTTGGGTGGGCACTTAGCCACTTTTGCGTCTAGTGCGACTTTGTATGAAACTGGCTTTAACCATTTCTTCCGTGCCGCCAGCGATCACTTCGGCGGTGATATGATCTATTATCAAGGTCACTCAGCACCAGGTATCTATGCCCGCTCTTTCTTAGAAGGTCGTTTGACTGAAGAGCAGTTGGAGAACTTCCGACGCGAAGTGGGGGGTAAAGGTCTCTCAAGCTATCCACATCCATACTTAATGCCTGACTACTGGCAGTTCCCAACGGTTTCTATGGGTCTAGGCCCTATCATGTCTATTTATCATGCCCACGTGCACAACTACATGATGAACCGTGGCTTATTAGAAAAAGAAGACCGTAAAATCTGGGCATTCTTGGGCGATGGCGAGACGGATGAGCCAGAAAGCTTAGGCGCTATCTCGCTTGCAGGTCGTGAAAAGCTAGACAACCTAATTTGGGTGGTTAACTGTAACTTACAGCGTCTAGATGGCCCAGTT
The DNA here is from genome assembly GCF_904846585.1 of Psychrobacter sp. H7-1. NCBI lineage: Bacteria > Pseudomonadati > Pseudomonadota > Gammaproteobacteria > Moraxellales > Moraxellaceae > Psychrobacter > Psychrobacter sp. H7-1. The sequence goes on along the minus strand of NZ_CAJHBH010000003.1, from coordinate 25,305 downwards.
CGTGGTAACGGTAAGATTATCCAAGAGCTTGAGTCTGTATTCCGTGGTGCCGGCTGGCGTGTGATTAAAGTTATCTGGGGTGGCCGCTGGGACAGCTTGTTGGATAAAGACCACACTGGCGTACTTAAAAAACGTATGGAAGAAGCGGTTGATGGTGAGTATCAGCTGTATGAAGCCCGTGATGGCGCCTTCACTCGCAAAGAGTTCTTTGGTAAGTACCCAGAGCTTGCAGAGATGGCTGATCAATTAACTGATGACGACATCCGCCATCTAAACCGTGGTGGCCATGATCCTATCAAAGTCTACGCCGCGTTTAGTGAAGCAATGAAGACCAAAGGTCAGCCTACGGTAGTCTTGGTTAAGACCGTTAAAGGATATGGTCTATCTACCCAAGCCCAAGCGGTCAACAAGGCGCACCAAATCAAAAAACTTGATAAAGAAGCCCTAAAATACTTCCGTGACCGCTTTGATCTGCCTTTTAAAGATGAAGATTTAGAGCATCTGCCGTTTTATCGTCCTGATGAAAACTCACCTGAAATGAAGTACCTAAAAGGTCGCCGTGAGTCATTAGGTGGTCATTTGCCTAACCGCCGCAGTGGTCATATTCCGTTAGATATTCCTGATTTATCTATCTTTGATAGAGTGCTAAAAGGCAGTAATGGTAAAGAGCAGTCGACCACTATGGTGTTCGTACGTCTGTTATCAGCAATGCTAAAAGACAAAAACATTCAAGATCGTGTGGTACCTATTGTGCCTGATGAGGCTCGTACCTTTGGCCTAGAGGGGATGTTCCGTCAATTAGGTATTTACTCTTCAGCCGGTCAGACTTATACCCCAGAGGACAGCGAAGCGTTAATGGGTTATAAAGAAGCCAAAGATGGCCACATGTTAGAAGAAGGTATTAACGAAGCAGGCGCTATGAGTGCTTGGATTGCTTTGGCCACCAGCTACTCGGTCAACGCCTTGCCGATGATTCCGTTATACATTTACTACTCAATGTTTGGCTTCCAGCGCGTGGGCGACTTAGCTTGGGCAGCAGGGGATTGTCAGGCACAAGGCTTCTTATTGGGCGGTACTGCAGGCCGTACTACGCTAAATGGTGAAGGTCTACAACACCAAGATGGTCACTCGCACATCCTATTTAGCACCGTACCTAACTGTGTCAGCTATGATCCATGCTACGGTTATGAGCTGGCGGTCATTATGCATGATGGTCTACGCCGCATGTATGGTGAAGGTGAGCGTGTGTACTACTACATTACCTTAATGAATGAAAACTACGACCAACCTGCGATGCCAGAGGGCGCAGAAGAAGGCATCAAACGTGGTATGTATCTGTTAGAAGATAACAGCCAGCTACATGCCAGCGCGCATGTCCAATTACTTGGCTCAGGTACTATCTTACGTGAAGTACAAAAAGCGGCACGTATCTTATATGAAGAGTTCAATGTAAGCGCTAACGTATGGAGCGTGACCAGCTTTAACGAGTTGGCCCGTGAAGGTATGGCATGTGACGATTACAACCGCTTGCATCCTATGGAAGAAGAGAAGGTGCCTTGGGTTACTGAACAATTGGCCCAGCATGAAGGTGTGGTGGTTGCCGCAACTGATTACATGCGCAACTACTCTGAGCAGATCCGTGCTTGGTTACCAGACAACCGTCCTTATGCTACATTAGGTACCGATGGTTATGGCCGCTCTGATAGCCGTGCCCAGTTACGTAACTTCTTCCACGTCAATGCTGAGCACATTGTTGTGGCTACCTTGAAGCGTTTGGCCGATGAAGGGGAAGTTGAGATGCGCTTGGTAAAAGACGCCATTACCAGCTTAGGTATTGACGCCGATCAAGCACCTGCTTGGCAGCCACAGCCACAGTTTGACCACTTCCCAGATGCTCCAGCGCCAGACAACGTAAATCCAAATCCAGTACCAGATTTGGTAGAAGAAGACGATGATGAGATTCGAGATGAAGGGCGTGCAGAGGATCAAGCCGATGCTGCTTTGTTAAATGACGATGATGTCAAAGAGTAGCAAGCCTTAGTTTCTCGTTAAGCCTCATTGGATAAAGCCAAAGCAAACTGGCTTGATATGATCAGTCATCGCTTGAGCTTATCCAATGAGCGCTCATTGTCTAATTATATAAATGCTGGAGAACAGATATGGAAATTAAAGCCCCCGATCTAGGTGTGGATAGTGCCGAAGTAAGCGAGATTATGGTCTCGGTCGGTGATGTCATTACAGAAAATGATAATATTGTCTTATTAGAATCAGACAAAGCTGCGGTAGAAGTGCCCAGCTCAGCCAGTGGTACTGTGACTAAGATTGTGGTGTCACTTGGTGATACGGTTAGCGAAGGCTCAGTACTTATTGAGATTGAAGCAGACGCTGCACAGACAGACTCACAGCCTAAAGCTGAGCCAGAAGCTGAAGCTGAGCCTGAGCAAGCATCACAAGAAGCGTCACAGCCTGAAGCTCAAACTCAAACACAAGCAGCAGATAAGCCGGCTGCTGCCACTTCTCAGACCTATCCGCTACCAGACCTGGGTGTGGATGAAGCTGAGATTGCTGAGATTATGGTCAGCGTCGGTGATAGCGTAGAAGCTGAGCAGTCTTTATTATTGGTAGAATCAGACAAAGCCTCTGTTGAAGTACCATCGCCAGTATCCGGCGTTGTCGAGAAGATTTTGGTGGCCGCTGGTGATAAAGTAGCCAACGGTCAAGATTTTATTGTCATTAAGGCAGCAGGTGCGCCAGAAGCTGCTGCAAGCGCCGCGCCGGCTAAGTCAGAAAGCGAGTCGAATAAAGCGCTGCCTCAAGCACAAGATAAGCCTGAGAGCGCCAAGCAAGCCGCACCAAAACCAACAGCGCAAAATCAAAGTCAGGCACCAGCGAAGCTTAGTGAGCAGCAAGTCAATGCCAAGCTTACCGATGTCTATGCAGGACCTGCGGTGCGTAAGCTTGCGCGTCAGCTAGGCGTAGATATCACTCAAGTAGAGGGCACAGCGCTTAATGCACGCATCTTAAAAGAAGATGTGTTTGATTACGTAAAAGCCCATATGCAAACGGGCTCTGCCGCTGCATCTACTGGTGCTGTAGTCAGCTCAGGTCTGCCAAGTTTACCAGACATGAGTAAGACAGATATCTGGGGTGAGATTGAGACCCAAGACTTAAGTCGCCTGCAAAAAGTGTCTATTCCGCAGCTAAATTACAACACTTATTTGCCGCAGGTGACTCAGTTTGACTTATCTGATATTACTGAGACTGAGAAACTGCGTGGTGAGTTAAAAGGTGAATTTAAGGCGCAAGGCATTGGCTTAACAATCCTAGCTTTCATCGTCAAAGCCACCGCCTACGCATTGATGCAGCATCCTAAGTTCAACAGTCACCTAAGTGATGATAATACTCAAATTCATATTAGAAAAACGGTGAATATGGGTATTGCGGTTGCGACAGATGATGGTTTGATTGTGCCGGTCATTAAAGACGCTCAAGACAAAGGCATTAAACAGATCGCCATCGAAATTGGTGAGCTGGCTGCCAAAGCGCGTGATAAGAAGTTGGGTGCCAAAGACTTACAAGGCGCAAGCTTTACCATCTCAAGTCAAGGTAACCTAGGCGGTACTTACTTTACGCCGCTGGTCAACTGGCCACAAGTGGGCATCTTAGGGGTTTCTGAAGCGACCATGCAGCCTCGCTGGAATGAGAAAACACAAAACTTTGAGCCACGCTTAATGCTGCCGCTGTCTTTGTCGTATGATCACCGCGTTATTAATGGTGCAGATGCCGCTGTATTTACCCGCTACATTGCTAAGCTGTTGGCAGACCCAAGACGTATTTTGCTATAGTCACAGCGTATTGCTAAACAATAAGTCACAACAATTGCCTTTGATGGGTTGTCCCATCAAAGGCTTTTTTTTGACTTTGGTAAAGGGTGTTAGTATATCGACAGGCGCTCCTTTATAATATCGGCTGAAGAACGCATTTTTTGTCTTGCTTTTGACCCTCACTCACTGAAGTTTGCTATGTTTACCAATCCGCTATACCTGCAGTTTAGAGAACGAGTTTATAACATTATTGAAAATGAATCCTATCAGACGTCATTGAGCCGTTTCTTTGATCGGTTCTTAATAGTGCTGATTTTACTTAACGTCTCAGCCGTTATCGCTGAGTCAGTTGATGCGTGGTATTTTCCCAATCAAGCTTTGTTTACTGCCTTTGAAAACTTTTCTTTGGTCATTTTCAGTGTAGAGTATTTAATGCGGCTTTGGGCCATTGTCGAGCGCGATAAAGATGCTGATCCTACGCTGTCTCATTGGCGCCGCCGCTGGAACTGGATAAAGAGCCCGGGCGCAATTATTGATTTTGTGTCTATTGCGCCAGCATTTTTAAATTACTTTGTCACCGTAGATTTGCGCTTCTTACGGGTATTAAGACTGTTTAGATTGCTTAAATTGACCCGTTACTTTGCGGCTATGCGCATCTTATTGATTGTGCTACACAAAGAAAAAGAATCGTTTAAAGCGGTTGTTTTTATTTTGCTGATTATGATTGTCACGGCAGCTAGTGGTATTTATGTCGTCGAAAACCAAGCACAGCCTGAAGTATTTGAGTCTATTCCCAAGTCTATGTGGTGGGCGGTAGTGACCTTAACGACAGTGGGTTATGGTGATGTTATTCCGGTGACCACAGTGGGTAAGTTTTTGGGGGCAGTGATTACCATCTTAGGGGTGGGTTTGGCCGCCTTACCCGCGGGTATTTTAGCCTCAGGCTTGGCCAGTGAGCTTGAGCAGAGACGCGATCAATTGGAACAAAGATTTCGTGAGCTGTTGTTAGAAGATGAGAGCATGAACCTAATAAAAGATAGGTTTAAAATAGACCAGACCAGGCGTGAGCTGGGACTGAGTAAAGATCAGGCTGAAGAGGTGATATTACAGCTACTGCGTGAAAAAGAATACGAGCACAAAATGGCAGAGCTTGATAAGAAAAACTACTGCCCGCATTGCGGTGAGCATTTGTAATATATCAAGACTTAGTGTCTAACCAGTATCGCAGCGACCAAAAAAAGCAGGCCTAGACATCATATCTAGGCCTGCTTTTTTGAGGGTTAATTTAACCGTAAATACGCGCTAACTCACGGCGCACTTGTTCAGTCATTTTTGGCATGGCGCACTCAGTTAGCGGTAGCTCTTGCTGGGTGTAGCGCCATTCACCCAGCTCTCGGCTCAACACTGCCACACACAAAGCAGCACTGTCACCACTAAGTAAGGTTAGGTCAGTGGTATATATCTCATTGCCCTCATCGTCACTGATGTAGATATTGCCACGCTCCACTTGATTGAGTGGATAGCCATAATAAGAAGACAACAACAGCGCCACGTGATGCACCTCATCAGGCAGGCGAGGCAGTCTTAATTCTATAGTTTCCATATCGACATTGCGGTCAAGCTCAGCGGCTGAGCCTCTGTCCTTACCATTTAGGCTATCACCTTGGTGACGTATGGCGCTGGAGTTATCGCGCAGCTGTTTGAACCAGACAGTATCGACCAAGTGCAGCCGCTCGTCGAACAATAGACAAGACAAATCCAAATCTAAGGTTTGTTTATTGCCCTTAATGCGGTTGATAAACCCTTTTTTGACCACCTGAGTGTATTTAAAGTTAAGTCCAAACAGCAAGGTTGAGCCCTTTATTGGCAGCTCACTTAGCAGGTGTGAGGGAGTGCGGCTATTGGTATCTAATGCGGCAGCTGAGCTTGAAGTACTAAAGGCCAAGTGAAACTCCTGATTGAATTAAGGCAATTAAAAAAAATTAGACCATTTAAAGGCAGTGTCATAAATAAGATTATCGCACTTTGTTGGTTTTTGCTAGCTTTTGAGTCTATCCGCTATTGAGCAGCTTCATCTTGATAAACCGCTTGAGCCAATATCTCAGGTTCAATAGCAATCAGTCGTTTGCCAAAGCCGCGCAGCCACCATACCAGCTGAGAGGTCAAGTTCACAGTGGCCGTGATGGTCTGCGTATTGCTTTGCTCATCATCGACCACTCTTTGATCTTCACTGAGGCGACTTTCAGTCAGGCTGGTGCCGGCTTTGCCATTGAAGACCAGTTTTATCTGAGTGTTTTTACCGTGATTGGGCAGCTCTCTAAATAAGTAGTGCGCAAAGCCCATACCGCCTGAGTCAAGATAGGTGGTTAGGTCAAAGTTGGCAGGAATGACGGCTTGAGTATCTTCTACCTTAACTTCAGTAAAGCGGTGTAGAGCAAAGGTGCGTATCACCTCATCAGGGTCATCGACCTTAGTGGCAAGCAGATAAATCACCACACCGCGCTGCACAATGGCAATGGGGTTGAGATGATACTCACCGGCGGTATCTTTATCACGGCGGGTATAGTGCGCGCTGATTTGACGCTCATAAAAAATGGCTTGATAAATAGAGTCTTTGGATTCGCGGCAAATCTCAGGGGCAATGAGGGGCTGAGTGGCGGGCTCAATGCGGACTCTATCTAGCCAATTGTGGGTAATCTTGCTGTCTTTAAGCTGACGGCGCGCCAAGTCAAACCAAGGGAACAGCTCATCTAATATGGCCGGTGGTAACAGCTGGGCTAAATTGGCTTCAACCATATTGAACGCCACAGCCTGCGATAAGTTCATGTGCGGTAAGCTTTGTACAGGCGCATCTTCCTTCCAGCGCCAGCCTTGGGGGTTGGCGTTGTTTTTTTCGATAGGAAAGCGTTTGGATAACGCGTTAAGATCACGCTGTACAGTGCGTAGACTGACATCGAAGTTGGCCAAGTGCAGCTGCTCATGTAAATGATGGGTGCCCCGCCAGCTCCCACGTTCTAATAGGTTCAGTAACTCCCATTGTCGGGCTGTGGTAGCGGTACTGTTATTGGCAGACTTGGCTTCTGTCGCACCGCTTTTATCATTGGAGGTGTCCTTACTTAGGCTCATATCTTATGCTCACAAAGGTCATCATCAATTATAGATTGGTTAATAAAACACATACCACCTATCAAAAAATAGCACATTTTAGCAGCAGGTAGTAGGGCTTATACTGGTTACTGGGTTTTATTGGGCTTGGTTGGTTTTTGTTCTCCAGAATTTGACTCATCTTCCATTTCCTCAGGCGGATTGAGCTGCTCTTCCCATTTTTTTAAGTTTTTAATGATTTTGCCAAATAAGCTTGATTTGTGATAACGGCCCTTTTTATTTAAAGTATCCACCGGCATGTCGGCTAAGATGGTCAGTGCATCACTCAAGCTTTTTACCCCATAGATATGAAATTTTTTGGCGTTTACGGCAGCAATGATATCATCACGTAGCATCAGCTGAGAGATATTGGCATGCGGTAGAATAACGCCTTGATTGCCGGTTAAACCTTGGTGCAGGCAGGCATCGAAGAAGCCGGCAACCTTAGCATTGATACCACCGACCGCTTGTACTCGGCCTAATTGGTTCATTGAGCCGGTGATGCCTAAAGCCTGAGAGATGGGGATGTCTGCCAGCGCAGACAGTAGTGCACAGGCTTCAGCCAAAGTGGCGCTGTCTCCATCAATATGAGCATAGCTTTGCTCAAAGGCCAGTGAAGCGGTGAAATTTAGTGGGTGATAAGGGCTAAATAGCGCGCGCAAATAGCTGTTCATAATCAGCATGCCCTTAGCATGAAGACTGCCGCCAAGCTCCACATCACGCTCAATGTCTAAAATATCGCCGGATGAGCCGACACTGTGTTGCACCACAGCAGTTAGCAGTGCAGGCATACCAAATTCGCTGTCGGCATAGTCAATAATGGTCAGCGCATTGATTTGTCCCACAGCCGTGCCTGAGGTGTTAATGAGCTGCTGGCCATCGGTAATTTCTTGCAAATACAGCTCTTTTAGATAACTTGAGCGATAGCTGATGTCTTGTAGCGCCTGCTTGACCTGAGCGGCACCCACCAAAGCTAATTGAGCAAGTTGGGCATGACGATTGGCTTCTAGCAATACTTGAATTAAGCTATCGGTGTGTAAGCTTAGCTTGTTTTGATCCTCACATTGCAAACTTAAATACTCAAGCACGACAGCTTGCGCCTTATTATCAAAATGCTTGAGCTGATATTTATTAACAATATCAGCCATTTTGCCACTCATGGCGTGCTCATTGTCGGCGGTGCGTCTGATTTCTTCATGAAAGTCCGCGCGTACCTTAAATAGTGCATTAAACTCAGTATCTTGCTCAGCATACTGATCATATAACTCTGAATCGCCCAACAAAATAACTTTGACATTCAAGGCTATGGGGTCGGGGATAAGCGACCACCCACCAATATGATCGCTTTGACGGTAATGGGCCAAATCTAAGCGGCCAGTTTGTAACGCAAGCTTAAGGGCCTGCCAGGCCTCTGGATGATTGGCCAGACTTGCCGCCTCAATAAGCAGATAGCCCCCATTTGCTCTGTGCAGCGCGCCTGGCTGAATCAAGCGATGGCTGCTCACATCGCTGCCATGATGGCGGGCTTGATCTATATATCCAAGCAAATTCGATAACTTGGGATAAGGCTCAAATACAATCGGTGCCCCATCCGGTGTGTGCTGCACTAAAGGCTTGGTCAGCGATGGCGTCGATGCTAAGCTTGGGCTGACCATAATCGTCAGGCTGTAGCGCTCCGGTAAGCGCTGTAATGGCCCTACATAAAAGCGACTGTCATGGCTGTGGGCTTGGTTGGCAATTTGACTGCAAGCGATGGCCACCGCATTTTGGATCATATCTTGCTTAACCTGAGCCACATAGCGCATAAAAGGCTCGGCAAGCGCTGTGTCATCAGCATACTGATCTAGCAGCGCATCAACGTGCTGTGTGAATAAAGAGGTTAATAGCTTATCTGCGCTTTGTTGCAGCGACGCGGCTAAGACACTACAATGAGCGCTTTGGGCGTTGTGTTGCGCTTGTTGCCACTGATCGGCAAGCGCTTGGCTAAGTGCCTGCCAAATGGTGAGTAACGCTTGCTCGACGACGCGTGCATGCCCAGCTTTTAGCGCCAAGGCACAAGACTTAGTAGGCTCGATAAAGTTATAAGTATAAATCCAGTCTAAAGGGTCTGTATATTTTTGACAGTTATGACCTTGGTTTATGAGATACTGAGTAATAAAGGTACGTTTACCCAGGCCATTCTCACCCACCGCAAACACATGGTAGCCATTGGCGCAGATATCAAAGGCAGTCTGTAGGGCGTGAACGGCCCGCGCTTGACCGAAGCCTAGCTCAAGCTTATTTGCTACTTGGGTAGATGTCGGTAGCTGTGAGGGGTCAGTGTGCTTTTTGAGTTTGTTAGCGGCGACTTTGCAGTGATGCTTAATCTGCGCTACTGTTCGCTCAGTTGGCTTAGATTTGTTGGTACGATTGCCTGATTTATCAAAGCGAGCAGCGCCGGAATGACAGTTTAAGCTTGATGGGCTGTTTTTTTTATCAGACATTTTTTTGGTAGTAGCACTCGGCGACTTAGGGGTAGACATAATTGGCTCAAATCAAATAGTAAAACAAAAAGTGAAATATTGCTGAGTATCTCGTAGGATAAATTGGGGATAACATCTAAAAAAATCATGAACGTGTTATAATGCCCCGCTAGGCTGTTTGGCTTTAATTAAACCCAGGGTTTGCCTGTATTATAATACAGTATGGTACTGATAAGATGATGAACACCGCTGAATTTAAAGTGATATTTAATCAATACGATGAGCTTGATACGCTGTTATTAGAGGCGATTACTCAATTAAAAATAGACATTAGCGCTGAACAACGCCGCAAATTATTGCTATATTTAGACAAGCTATTATTTTGGAATAAAGCGTATAATTTGACCGCAATCAAGCAGCCAAAAGAGGCATTGATTAAGCATGTCATTGACTGCTTAGCCATTTTACCGCATCTAAAGCCAGGTAAGCTGTTAGATATTGGTACCGGTGCCGGCTTGCCTGGCGTTATCGTGGCCATTTGTGAGCCTGAGCGACCCATTACTGTACTTGATAGCAATCAAAAAAAGATTCGCTTCATCCGTCAGTCGATAAGCGAGCTGCAAGTGACGAATGTCACACCTGTGGCCAGCCGCATTGAGAACTTTAATCCTGATGAAGGGGATAAATTTGCTGTGGTGACCTCTCGAGCCTTTGCCAGTTTGACAGATTTTGTAGAAGCAGCGGCGCCAAGATTAGCACAAGGCGGTTGGCTACAAGCCATGAAGGGCTTGATACCTGAGCCACAAGAGCTTCAGGTGCTTCAAGATCAATGGCAAATCGATAATATCGCTTTGAGTGTGCCTTATTTGCATGAGACACGGCATTTAACTGAGTTACATAAGATTGTGATCTAAGTATTGGCACCTGTATTTATAGCGCTTGCTTGCAACATCTTAAGTAAAATTTTTAATCTATCGTTTTTATCCTAACATTTAAACCAACCTGCTTTTATTGAGGTAACACGAGTAACCCTATGGAAATTCTGGCAATTGCAAACCAAAAAGGCGGGGTGGGAAAGACCACCACAGCCGTAAACCTAGCGTCAAGCTTGGCAGGCCGCCGCAAAAAAGTATTGCTTATTGATTTAGATCCGCAAGGCAATGCCACATCAGGTACTGGTCTTGAGAAGCGGGCGCTTGAGTTGACCATTGCTGATGTGCTGCTTGATGGGGTTGAGTTAACTGAGGCGGTATACCCAAGCCCTGCCGGCTTTGATGTGGTTGGCTCAAACCGTGATCTGTCAGGTATTGATATCACTTTGATGGGCAAAAGCGACAGTCACTTACTGCTCAGTCAAGCCATGACATCGCTACGAGGCTACGATTATGTGATTATTGACTGTGCGCCAAGTTTAAACTTGCTCACCATTAATGCCATGGTAGCCACTCAAGGGGTCATCATTCCTATGCAGTGTGAGTACTATGCACTAGAGGGCTTGGCTGACTTGTCACAGACCATCGATAGACTCAAAGAGCTTAATCCGCAGCTGCATATCCGTGGCGTGCTGAGAACCTTATTTGATTCACGTAATACCTTGGCCAATGATGTATCGGCTGAGCTTGAAGCACATTTTGGCGATTTAATGTTCAAAACCATTATTCCAAGAAACGTACGTTTGGCCGAAGCGCCGGCTCATGGTATGCCAGTACTAGATTATGAAAAAAGCTCAAAAGGGGCACAGGCTTATCGCAAGCTTGCCACAGAAGTTATTAAGCAATCGCGTCAATTGCAAATAACGCCTGAGTAGTTTTTATACGCCAGTATTTGGTACAGGTGGGTAAAATAAATGGGGCAAACACGGCAATAAGTGAGGATTGCCCTTGCAAGCTGCGTACAATTCATTAAAATGAACCCCCCTTAAGTGACGGGGTTTAATATCATTAATCATCTCAGATTTTTGGTTATTTGTGATAAAACGGCTTAAATGATACAGCAGCCAACAAATAACTTCATAGATCAGGTAAGCAGGTAGTAGAGGATAACCAACATGGCAAAAAAGCGTGGATTAGCTGCAAACCGAGGGTTAGATGCTCTACTCGGGTCTATTAAAAAAGAAAAAGCAATCACAGCTGCCGCCTTACGTGACGATAGACAAGTTGAGCGCGAGGCCAAAGAAGCCTTAGCTCAGACAGCCCCTTCTGCTGAAAAATCAGTGGCAAGCTTAGGGGCTGATGGTGCCAAAAAAGCGGCACTAAAAAAGAAAATAGCGGGGCCAAAAGCTGCGGCGGTTAGCCCAAAATCTGAGGTGCTGCCCAGTGATGCCGAAGAAGAGATGACTTTGGTGCAGATGGCGGTGGAGCGTCTACAGGCTGGTAAATATCAGCCCAGACGTGATATGAGCGAGACAGCGCTTAGCGAGCTGGCATCTTCTATCAAACAGCATGGCGTGATGCAGCCAATCGTCATTCGCCCGCTTTTGGCCACAGAAGAGAAAGTCTCAGACAGTATCACCCATGAGATCATCGCTGGTGAGCGCCGCTGGCGGGCCGCAAAAATGGCAGGACAGCCGACCATCCCTGCTATTGAACGCGCCTTGTCTGATGAGCTGGCCATTGCGCTGGCGCTTATCGAAAATATTCAACGTGAAGACTTGTCTGTGATAGAGCAGGCTGCTGCTTTACAGCGCTTTCATACCGAGTTTGGTATGAGCCATGCCATGATTGCTGACGTGGTTGGAAAGGCGAGAACCACGGTATCAAACTTGCTGCGTCTTAATCACTTGCATGAAGAGGTCAAAACGCATTTAAGCGAAGGCCACTTAGATATGGGGCATGCGCGCGCACTTTTATCACTGTCCTCTGAGCAGCAGCCGATCATCGCTGAGAGGATCATAGAGTCTTCTATGACTGTCCGTGATGCAGAAAAACTTGTAAAGTCTATTTTAAACCCTGAAAAAAGCAGTAAGCCTGCCACACTTGAAGCAGATGCAGAAGTGGAAAAGCTCAGTCAGCAGTTATCAGATTATCTGGGGGCTACCGTAAAATTAAAGCAGAAAAAAGGTGGCAAGGGCAGTATGGAGATATTCTTCCAAAGTCACGAAGAGCTTGAGTCACTGCTACAGCACTTTAAGACATAGTCCAAAAGCTTGAAGGACAGCTTTACTGTTATTATTCAAGCCAGTCAAAGGCGAGCCATATAATATAGTTAGCTTAAAGCTGTCAGCAGTTTTGCTAGCGCTTTAAATTATAATTGATAATAAGGCATATGATGACTAATCCATCGGCTAATCAGGCGTCGTCAACTTCTTCTGGCCAGAGTCACCCGCCAAAGCCTGTCTCTGGCAACCCAGAAACAAAAACCCGTACTCAAACTTATTTGCGTTTAATGCAATATATCAAGCCTTATTGGTGGGCGATTGCCTTAACCATAGTAGGCTTTGCAATCAACTCCGCCACTGAGGTGGGTATTGCTAAGTTAATTCAGTACATCACAGATGCCATTAACCACGGCAATCAGTCGCAGCGCAACTTGTTTCCCTTTTTGATCGTGTTGCTATTTTTTGTGCGGGGATTAGGCTCTTTTTTGGGCAACTATTTCTCAGCTTTAATCTCACGAAACCTCGTCTATAAACTGCGTGTTGAAGTGTTCGATAAGCTGCTGCGGCTACCAAACGCTTTCTTTTTAGCCAATCCCTCAGGCACCATCTCCTCCAAGCTTATCTTTGATGTCGAGCAGGTGACATCTGCCAGTACCGACTCGTTAAAGACCATGCTGCGTGATGGCTTAACGGTGGTCTCTTTATTGGGTTATTTGTTGTACTCCAACTGGCGATTAAGCTTAATCTTATTTGTGGTGCTACCACCGATTTTGTTATTGGTACAAAAGGCGTCTAAGCGCTATCTTAAGCTGTCAAAAGGTATTCAGCAGACCATGGGGGATGTCAGCCACATTACCAATGAGGTTATCACAGGCTATCAGGTGGTCAAAAACTATGGCGGTCAAAGCTATGAGCAAGGCCGCTTTGAAAGAGCCTCGCTAAAAAACCTAAAGCAGGGCATGAAAATTGTGGTGACCAATAGCATTAATACCCCTGCAGTACAGCTGTTAATGGCCTCTGCGTTGGCCGTTGTGATTTGGCTGGCGCTGCGTCCTGATGTGATCTCCAATACCACGGCAGGTGAGTTTATTGCCTATTTGACCGCCGCCGGTCTACTTAGTAAGCCAGTACGTAATCTGACGGATGTCAATGAAAAACTACAGCGTGGTATTGCCGCTGGTGAATCTATCTTTGCGCTTTTAGATGAGCCTGAAGAGCAGGATACAGGAGAGCATTTAGATAAGGCCAAAGGCGAGATTCGCTTTGAGCATGTCTCTATGCAGTATCCTGATGGTACCCAGGCTTTACGAGACTTTAATCTGACAGTTAACGCTGGTGAGACAGTCGCCTTCGTCGGCAAAAGTGGCGCCGGTAAAACCACCTTGGTCAACTTATTAACACGTACTTTAGACCCCACTGAAGGCACCATCTATTTAGACGGTCTACCTCTAAATCAGATTTCACTAACGGCGCTACGGGCTCAGGTGGGTATGGTCAATCAACAAGTGGTCCTATTTAATGATACAGTGCGCCATAACATTGCTTATGGCGACTTATCTACCAAGACTGATGAGCAAGTGGTGACGGCAGCCAAAGCTGCTTTTGCGCATGACTTTATCATGGCATTGCCGCAAGGCTATGACAGTAATATTGGTGCCGAAGGCCTACAGCTATCTGGTGGTCAGCGTCAGCGTTTATCGATTGCACGCGCCTTACTAAAAGATGCACCGGTACTGATATTAGATGAGGCCACCAGTGCTTTGGACAACGAGTCTGAGTACTATATTCAGCAGGCATTGGATAACGTGATGCAAGACAGAACCACCTTGGTTATTGCGCACCGTTTAACCACCATTGAGTCCGCTGACAAAATTGTAGTGATGGAAGGTGGGCGCATTATTGAATCAGGCACACATGAGTCTTTGATGGCCTTGTCGGGGCACTATGCGCACATGTATGATAGAGATTTTGCAGAGAGTGAGTTTAATAAAAACCACTGAGGTTATAAATACAGTGATAACCTAACATATGGATTAACATCTAAAATAGCCTAAGCAGTAAAATACACACTTCGTAAGCTACCCTGTTTAAAATGGGCCGTGTTACGAAGCGTATGTCTTGTTAATACTCGCTTAGGCATCTTCTCTTTTCTACTTTTGTAGCCTTCATTATGACCACACTGCCATCAAAAAATAATGCCAACCAAACGACGCATGCAGCTAAGGCGCAAGCTGAGAGTCGCGCAGAGAACAGCGCTTCAAATCTTGAGCTTGGGCTGGTTAATGCATGGCAAAAGCAGGCTTGGTGGCTGTGGTTATTATGGCCGTTCAGTGGTCTATATGGGGCAGTAACTTATCTTAGACGTAAGCTGTATAAAACAGGGGTATTGTCCTCTTATAAAGCGCCTGTCCCAGTGTTGGTGGTGGGAAACATCACAGTGGGCGGTAGTGGTAAAACGCCATTGATCATCGCACTGGTCAATTATCTACAACAGCAAGGTATCATTGTTGCAGTGATAAGCCGTGGCTATGGTGGAGATGAGTCAGCGATGCCGCAGGTCGTCACCGTAGACAGTAAGCCTAGTGAGGTGGGCGATGAGCCCTGCTTAATTGTACGTGAGACTCAAGCAGTGGTTGCGGTATGCCCCAATCGTCAGCAGGCCATTGCCAGTATCATGCAATATCAGCCTGCCACCGAGCTTATCATCGCTGATGATGGCTTACAGCACTATAAGCTGCAGCGTGATCTTGAGTGGATTGTGGTAGATTGTGCACGTGGCTTTGGTAATAAACAGCTGTTGCCCACTGGGTTTTTGCGTGAGCCGATTCGCCGACTCAGACAAGGTACGGTGATTTATCATCAGTCGCCCACTAAGTTTAACGCCGATAGCGCACCCTCAGCGGAGCCCAAGCTCACCATGCATTTGCAGCCGGGTAAGCTTACCCCATTATTAGCCCATCAAGTGGCTATCAATCCTGCCACTGTTAATCAAGTATATGCTGTGAGCGGGATTGGTTATCCACAGCGGTTTTTTAATACCCTAAGCGCACTAGGCTATGAGGTGATTGAAAAACCCATGCCCGACCATCATCAGTTTACTGCTCAAGATTTGGCCAGTTTGACTGAGTATCCGGTAGTTATTACTTCAAAAGATGCGGTAAAAATTGCGCCTTTGGTAGCCTCTAGCCCTGAGTTGCAGCAGTTGTCTATCTGGGTGTTACCGGTACAAGCGGTCTTATCCCAGCCTTGTTATCGCACTTTAATGAGTCAGCTGGCCTCGCTGGGTGTTAACAGGTAGACTGCGGGCCTAAGTATATTCAGCTGATATGATTTTATGGATAATTGAAGCCAATAATGTGCAGTGCGGTATGTTTAGCGGTCACTGCTTGCACTAAATAATCTGCTTGCATTAAATAATAAAGAGAGCGTTTATGACCTTAGTATCTGACTTAGCCCTCCCAAAGCCAAAAGTACATATTGTAATTCCAGCCCGCTTTAAGAGCACCCGTTTGCCCGGTAAGCCGCTATTAGAGATTCATGGTAAACCTATGATTCTTTGGGTGGCACAAAAAGCCAGTCAAGCTACCTTTGCGGATGACTTGTGTATTGCCACTGATGATGAGCGCATTGCAGCAGTATGCCAGCAAGCTGGTTATGAGGTAGTAATGACCGATGCCCATCATGCCTCAGGTACCGATAGACTCAGTGAGGTGGCACAAAAAAAAGGCTGGGACGCAGAGGATATCGTGGTCAATATGCAAGGTGATGAGCCTTTGGTGCCACCACAGCTATTAGAGCAGGTCAAAGACTTGTTAGTAAATAAACCCGATTGCGTGATGGCCACCTTATATGAGCTTATCTTAGATTACCAAGAATTCATGCGTCCTTCGGTCGTCAAAGTGGTGACTGATAACTTAAAGCATGCCCTATACTTTAGTCGTGCGCCTATCCCTTGTGATAGAGATCATGCGATGGCGATGGTGCAGCAGCCTGAGGGATCGCATCAGCCACCGCTGACAGTGCCTAAGCAGGCTTACCGTCATCTAGGTATCTATGCGTATCGTGTAAAACTACTGCAAGACTTTGTGCGTTGGTCGCCGGGCATCTTGGAGAATTTAGAGAGCTTAGAGCAACTGCGGGTGCTTGAAAATGGAGGCAAAATTGCCATCGAAGCTGCCTCGGTTCAGCTGCCGCCAGGAGTAGATCTGCAAGAGGATTTAGACCGTCTTAACGCATTACCGATTAGCGAGCTACAGTAAGCAGAGGGTTAGATAGGTTTGAGTCTATATTTATCATATTCCACCCATTCTTTATTAGGAAATCTATAAATCATGAGCACTGAGCAGCCGGTCTATTTTGCCCCAGTATTACCTTGGCAGCAAACTGCTTGGGACAACTTGATAGCACGCTATGAGCGTCTACCGCATGGCTTGTTATTTGCTGGGATGCAGGGGATTGGTAAACGTGCTTTTGTATGGCGCTTTGTGGCTTGGCTACTTTGTGATAATCGTGAGCAGCCAAGCTCGCAGCAAGGCGCATGTGGTCAGTGTCAAAGCTGTCAATGGCTCGCCTCTGGGACGCATCCTGATTTGCAGGTGTTGCCCATCAGCAGTTTGCCAAGTTTAGAGGTGGAGGCCGCAACTGCAACCAAAGGCGGTAAATCCAATACCAAAAAAGCGTCTGAGAATGAGGCGGCTAAAGCTTTGGTAAAGCCGTCTATAAAGATTGATGACATTCGAGAGCTGCAGCCTTTTATTAGCCAGGGCAGTAGTGGACGCCGGGCTTGCGTTATTGATTATGCCGATAAGATGACAGTGGCTGCAGCCAATGCGCTGCTTAAAACCTTAGAGGAGCCGCGTGAGGGCATTCATTTGCTGCTGATTAGCGATATGCCTACCAAATTATTGCCCACCATCAGAAGCCGGGTGCAGCAAGTGGCGATGGATCCTATGGCGCATGAACAGGTTGTTGCTTATTTAGAGAATCATGTCTCACAACACACTCAAAACCCCGCTCAATCGGATAATGCGGCGCCTTTATCTGAGCAAGTGGCCCAAGCATTGAAGCTGTCTAATGGCGCGCCGCTGGCTGCCTTAGAGATGCTAAGCAGTGCTTGGTACCAGCAGCGTGGTACTTGGGTTAAGGTTTGGCTGGCACTCAGAGCCGGCAAGCGCAGCGCCATAGCGGCCAGTGATTATTGGCAAAAGCAGCTGTCTTTGGATGACTTTATTAAACTATCAGAATTTATGCTGATGGATTTTAGCCGTCAATGCTTAGGGATGCCCACCTTGCAGCAAGATTTGGCATTGGCGCAATATCAATCTATTACTGAGCTTAAGCTTGAGTCCATCCAAGCGTTAATGACTGTGATTGAGGATGTGAAAATAGCGTGTCAGCAAAACGTCAACGATAAAATGGCTTATGATCAATTATTGGCAGCGTTAGCCTTGTTATAACCGCATAAAAAAAGAGCCTCGATTCATCACCGAGGCTCTTTTTTTTAGCTGTGCTTAACTTATTTTATCTTTATTAAAATAGCTAAGGTTCATTAAAATAGCTAAGGGCTTATTTTTCTAAAATACAAGTGACACCTTGACCACCTGCTGCACAGATTGAAATCAGTGCACGGCCTGATCCTTTTTGATCCAGTAGCTTAGCAGCAGTGGCTAGGATACGACCACCGGTTGCTGCAAATGGATGGCCTGCAGCCAGTGATGAGCCATTAACGTTTAGTTTACTGCGGTCAATAGACCCTAGTGGGGCATCAAGACCCAAACGCTCCTTACAGAAAGTCTCATCTTCCCAGGCGGCTAGAGTCGACAGTACTTGTGAGGCGAAGGCTTCATGGATTTCATAGAAGTCAAAGTCTTGTAAAGTTAGGCCAGCACGTGCAAGCATACGAGGTACAGCGTAAGCAGGTGCCATTAACAGACCTTCTTTAGGGCCATTTTTGCCAATAAAATCAACAGCAGCAGTTTCTTGATGGACAATATAAGCCAGTGGTTTTAGGCCATGAGCTTCAGCCCACTCATCTGTACCCAGTAGGACACAAGAAGCACCATCGGTTAGAGGGGTAGAGTTGGCTGCTGTCATGGTTGGGTTAGCGTTACGTTTACCAAATACAGGTTTTAGCGTCGCTAATTTTTCTAGTGAAGAGTCTGGACGTAAGTTGTTATCACGGGTTAAGCCCTTGTATGGGGTAATTAGGTCATCAAAGAAGCCCTCTTCATAGGCACGGGCTAGGTTTTGATGGCTTTTTACTGCCAACTCATCTTGTGCTTCACGGCTGATGTTCCATTCTAAAGCGGTAATGGCCTGGTGATCACCCATAGATAGACCGGTACGTGGCTCACCATTTTGCGGCGCATCGATAAGCTCTTTTGGATTGATGCTGGTTAGGGCGCTTAGGCGCTGTTTGTTATTGCGAGCGGCGCCTAGTTTGATTAAGGCTTTGCGTAGACCATCACCCACAGCAATAGGGGCATCTGAAGTGGTGTCCACACCACCAGTAATGGCCGAATCGATAATGCCTAGAGCAATTTTATTGCTGGCAGCAAAAGTGGCTTGTAAACCAGTGCCACAGGCTTGAGAGACATCATAGGCAGGTGTTTGTGGGTCAAGAGCGGTATTAAGCGCCGACTCACGGGTTAGGTTTAAGTCACGGCTTAGTTTTAATACCGCACCGGCCACGACTTCACCAACACGCTCACCTTGTAATTCATAACGCTCAACCAGACCGTTTAAAGCGGCGCTTAACATGTCAATGTTGCTGGCGTCAGCATAGGGACCATTAGAGCGTGCAAATGGAATACGGTTACCGCCTAAAATAGCGACGCGGCGAGGAAGATTCGAGGTTTTTGAATTGTCTGACATTGAGCTTTCCTTGTTGGTTTTTGACTTATCAGCAGGTGATTGGTTAGCGGGCTTATCACCAGACTGTTTTTGGGTTTGATTGGTGTTGTCTGAAGCTTCTTGCTTGGGCGCCTCAGCAGTAGATTTGGTGGCTTGTTCTTGCGCTTGTTTAGATTCAGTTTGATTAGACTCTTTTTGAGTTTGAGCGTCGTCCGCTTTATTGTCTTTAACTTGTGTGGCTTCTTGCGCAGGCTCATCGATTTGAGACAGATTGTCTTCTTGTTGTGCTTGTGCTTTGGCTTCGGCAATAATCTTTTGTTTGGCAGCGCGATCTTCGCTGATGACGGTATCTGCCTCAGTTTTTGAGGTGGAGACGACTTCTTGCTGTAATTTTGAGAAGTCTGATGTGGTGTTTGAGTCTTTGGTCGGGGCGGCATTGTTAGTATCGTTTAGTAATGACTCACCCGCTTTGTTCACCACAGTGGAGGTCACCGCAGAGGATTTGTCAGCAGATTTATTTGATTGATTAGAATTACTCATTTAACGTCCTTATATTCCAAAAGTTTTATTTACCAAAAGTTTTATTTAAAAGCCACCCAATGAGAGTCAAAGACGGTCATTTGCAGGGCCTGTTTGCTTTAGGTGCTTGCTATAATCGTATATAATCCCAGTTCATTGTTATTCAAATTGTTGTTTAGATTACAGCAATATACTTGTTAGGTAAGTAGAGATAATTTTAACATTGTTACTAAAGCATTGTATGGCGTGTTGGTCTATAATAATATAATGTTATCGTTGTTAAGTGCACTCATAACATTAGGTTTTATTTTATCACATCATTAATAATAGGCAATCTTATATCGTTTCTGTTAGTGGGCAACTCGTTACCAGTGTGAAGCGAATGTTGCTAAGATAAAACTTAGATACCCTGCATTTACATGAGGGCCGTATCTCTTTGAGATTAAGGGTTGCACTGATAATCAGCGGTAGTAGTTAGTAAGTTTTAAGGCGTCGTGAGGTGGGTGAGCTGTGCACGATTTGGTAGTAAATATGAACTGATCAGTCGCAGTTTTCTGTGTAATAACCCTTATTAAATCTGAAAATATCACTCATTATCATGACCCTGAATTGCTAAAGCATTCTATTGTTTCATCCACCATATTATAAATTAGGAGATATTATGTCAGATCGCTATGGAGAGTTTGTACAGTCACCGCTAGGAAAAAAAGTGGCTAAAAATTTAGGACTGCCTTTACCGACTAAACTAGATCGTTTTGAGCCGGGTGAAAAAGTCGTCCGTGGTAGCGTATTATTTGGCTCAGCCTCAGGAGACGATAGCCGTCTAAGTGATGCCATCGCCCAAGTGTTAAGTTCACTACATGCTGAGGTATACGTTGCTGGCGATGATGCACACAAAGACGTTTTGTCAGGTGCAGGCGTAGAAGCCAAAGACAGCGAAGGGCACACTGAAAAATATAAAGTATTGGTTTTTGATGCCAGTAACATTGCTCATGCCCCTGACTTAAAAGAGATGTATGACTTTTTCCATCCTGTGGCACGTCAAGTTGAAAAATCAGGCCGTGTGATCATTATTGGTCGTCCACCAGAAGAGTGCGACCGTATTGGCAAAACATTATCACAGCGCGCCCTAGAAGGCTTTGTAAAATCTGTCGGTAAAGAGTTCAAAAACGGTATTACCGCGCAGCTTATTTATGTGAGTGAAGGTGAAGAGGCGAATTTAGACTCAACGCTACGCTTCTTTATGTCGGCACGCTCTGCTTATGTTTCAGGTCAAGTAGTTCGTGTGGGTGCAGGCAGTGTGGTCGATGTAGATTGGTCTAAGCCACTGGCTGGCAAGACGGTACTTGTGACCGGCGCAAGCCGTGGTATTGGTGAGTCTATGTCACGCGTATTGGCGCGTGATGGCGCACATGTTATTTGCTTAGATGTGCCGCAGCAGCAAGCCGATTTACAAAAAGTGGCTGGCGAAATTGGTGGCTCAACCCTCGCTCTAGATATCACAGCTGATGATGCTGGCGAGAAGATTGCAGAAGCTGCAGCCAAACGTAATGGTCTAGATGCCATTATTCATAACGCAGGGATAACCCGTGATAAGACACTGGCTAAGATGGATGACAAGCAGTGGGATATGGTTATCAACATCAATTTGCAAAGTATCGCCATGATTAACGATTACCTATTTGATAATGATGTATTGAATGAAAATGCACGTATCGTCTGTGTATCATCAATCTCAGGTATCGCCGGTAACCTAGGTCAAACTAACTATGCTACCTCGAAAGCGGGCGTCATCGGCTTGGTTCAAGCCACCGCTAAGAAGCTAAAAGCTGAAGGTAGAGGCATCACTATTAATGCAGTCGCACCTGGCTTTATCGAAACCCAAATGACAGCCGCCATTCCCTTGACTATCCGTGAAGCGGGCCGTCGTATGAACTCTATGAGTCAAGGTGGTCTACCCATTGATGTGGCAGAAACCACTGCTTGGTTGGCAGCACCTGCTTCAGGCGGCGTAAATGGCAACATCGTACGTGTCTGTGGTCAAAGTCTATTGGGCGCTTAATTGCCTATAAATTTTATTGCTATTTGACATGAACCCAGTCATGCTAGGTGCTAAGCCGTAACTAAATAGCAGTAATTTACCCAAACCTGCCGCTGTATTGTAAAATAGCCATCGAAGTGATGGCTATTTTACAAAGTTGAGATGACATTTTAACAAGGATTTTATATGACAGCCCGTGAATTCAAGAGCTTGCCTGAAGCCAGTAAAACCTATACCAAAATACTAAAATCATTATTACCGGTCATAGGAAAGAGCCATAAGGAAGAACAACAAGCTCTACCAGAAGCCAGCTACAAGGTCGGTGAGTTAATCATTGATCAGTCAAATCTACAAGATTACCGCCGCATTTGTGGCTTTGCCGACAATGGTCAAGTACCGCCCACTTACTTTGCGGTTTTATCTCAAACCTTGCAGATGAACATGATGGTTGATGAAGCCTTCCCATTTGCTATGCTAGGGCTAGTACACGTCACCAACTCAGTGACTCAATATCGCCGCATTGCTGATACCGAAGTGGTCACTATGGAAGTGAGCTTTGCCAATTTACGTGATCATGACAAAGGCAAGCAGTTTGACTTTGTTACCCAAGTTCACAGCGCAGATGAGCTGGTTTGGGAAGGCACCTCTACTTATCTATCCCGCCAAAAGACCAAGGGCGGTAGTCCGACCAAAAAACCAAAGGTCGTGAGCGAAACGCTTGAGGCTCAGCAAAATGATATTCACAGTATCTTTGCCGTGCCAGAAGATATTGGTCGTCGTTATGCTATGGTTTCAGGGGATTTTAACTTAATTCATTTGCATGCTGTGACCGCGAAAGCTTTTGGCTTTCCGAAAGCCATTGCACATGGGATGTGGTCAAAAGCTAAATGCTTAAGCTTTATGGATCTGCCAGAAGCTTATCGCGTGGATGTTACCTTTAAGCTGCCTATCTTCTTGCCATCAGAAGTTGAGCTTATTGGCGACAATGCAGACAACCTAAAAGACTCAGAGCAGGTTGTATTTAATCTATACAATGCTAAAAATAAAAGACCCCATTTAACCGGTGTTATCAAGAAACTGTAAGATGACAGGTACGCTGATGTTTATACCAGACGTTTTATTGGTAATAAGGGCACAGCGGCTGGTATAAAAGAAGCTGTTTAGTCAGCTAGGGAGGGACTCCTTAGCTGAATTTGTTGTGTTTTTAAGGATTTAATATGTCAAAAGATGAGGCAACGTCCGAAAATTTATCTGCTGATACTAAGGATGAAGGTGTCAGTGAGTCTGCTGAGATATCACTTGAAGCTGCTTTAGCCCCAGTATTAGAAAATGCCAAATTCCCCAATGCTCAGACTGTGGTATCAGGCAAGCTGTCTGCTGAACAGGTAGTAAAAGCGGCTGAAGCGGGTATTGAGCATATCATAAACCTACAACCTGAGTCTGAGCTAAGCTTTGATGAGCGAGCGGCGGTAGAGGCTCAGGGCATCAGCTATACTCACTTGCCCATTGCTGGCGCAGAGGACTTAAAACAAGTCAATTTATTAGAATTCGATAAAGCCCTGCGCACCCATCATGGCAAAAAAACCTTAATACACTGCGGCTCAGGCAATCGTGTCGGGGCTTGTATGGCGCTGCGAGCGGGCTGGTTAAGAGGTCGCAAGATGGACACTGCCATGCAGCAAGGCAAAGAACATGGGCTAACGGGGCTAGAAGAAGAGGTGCGTATGCGCTTATTGGTACCTCGCTGATTGATTAAGAGCGCTAATAAGCTTAATGCTTTTACCTTTACCACGTTATTTGCCGATACATTGAGTGACTTTATGGATAACT
This sequence comes from Psychrobacter sp. H7-1, assembly GCF_904846585.1. NCBI lineage: Bacteria > Pseudomonadati > Pseudomonadota > Gammaproteobacteria > Moraxellales > Moraxellaceae > Psychrobacter > Psychrobacter sp. H7-1. Next base: position 1,536 of record NZ_CAJHBH010000003.1, on the reverse strand, counting down.
TGCAAAACCAACTGACCCAAATCATGACCCAGCTACAGCTTGAAGATGCCCCTGTTGGCGGCGCTGTGGTGGTCTATCATAAAGGGCAGCTTGTGGCCCAGGCTTCTGTGGGACAAGCGACCCCGCGTTTAAGCTGGAACAAAGACAGATTGGGGCTGAATTTTTCGACTGGGAAAGGCGTATTGGTAACTTTAGTCCATATCTTAGTCTCTAATAAGATTTTGGCTTATGATCAGCCCATTAGCCAGTACTGGCCTGAATTTGCCGCCAATGGCAAGCAACAAATTACCTTGAGACAAGTGCTGACTCACCGCTCAGGACTGTTTAATATTCAAGCCATCACTGACTTTGCCCCAGAGCTAACAGATTGGCAACTGATGCTGCAGCGTGTTGAGCAGATGCCGCCCCAAGCCACCTTTAATGAGCAGGCCGAAAGTGCCTATAGTGCTTTAGTCTCGGGATGGGTGATTGGGGGCCTAATCGAGAAAGCCACTAACTTGTCTCTAAATGAAGCCTTACAGCAGTATTTGACTGAGCCTTTAGGTATTAGTGACAGTATGTATTTTGGGGTGCCGGCCGATAAGATTGGTGAGGTGGGCACGGTGGTTAGCAACTTTGACGACTTTGATACGGTGATGGGCTTAGTAGAAGCTGACGCTATCAATGAAGATGAGGCTGACAAAGCTGTCAAAAAAAGAAGTGCTAAACCCAAGCTGCGCTCTGATTCAGAGGCCACCTTGGCCGCTTATCAAAGCTTGCCAAGCTACAGCTGCTGGCAGCAGCTACTGGGTCAAAAGCAGTCTGATGCACCGCTTAAAACCTTGCAGATTGCCAATTTATACTTTGATATGAGTGGCGTTAAGATGCAAGACTTCAAGTATGCGTTGGTGCCGGCCGGCCGCTCTGAATTTAATTATCATACCCCTGAATCTTTGATGGCAAAAATACCGGCGGCCAATAATGTGGCTTCAGCCGACGCCTTGGCTAAGATGTACGCCATGCTTGCCAATAAAGGGATTTGGCAAGGCAAACGGTTGATTGATGAGTCGGTGTTTGATGAGTTATCGAGTGTTCATGTGGCAGGCAGTGATGCGATTATGCCGGCCACTCATCCTCAAAGCATGCATTGGCGCCTAGGGTATCACCGTATATTTAGCCGCTGTCAGCCTGCTGAGAATCTGCAGTATGCTTTCGGTCATATGGGTTACAACGGCTCTATGGCTTGGTGTGATACCCAAAAACAGCTGGCGGTGGCCTATGTGCACAATTATGACGTTACTATGACCACTGACATTCGTCAGTTCGCTTTAATTGAGGCTATTTTGGCGCACTTTAGCAAGTCAATTGATTAAGCGTAGATTCGTAAATTAAACCTGAAAATAATACCAAACCCAAAATATATAGTATAGTCTACTGATGACCATACCAATACATAACCTAGAAGACCATGACTTTGGCAAACACTCAAAGACTGAGCGCAATCCCAGAGCCCGACTACGCCTGCTCATCTTATACCAATACAGTATGGGCAAAGCC